>NZWM01000053.1 GCA_002698365.1 Flavobacteriales bacterium
GTTTAAGAATTTCTTCAAGTCCTAAAATCTCATTCTTACGCTGATGAATCATATTAGAAATAAAAAAACAATCCTCAATAACAAACCCCACATCTCTGGTAAAGACCTGATTACAATTAAAAATATTCTTAGGTCTCAAAACATCTACTTCATACTTATTTAAAATACTGGAAAATTGTTGCAGCTCATCTATTACATCATCCTCTTTCGGGAACGTACCATTAATAATATGTTCTTTTGATTTGGGATCATACGCATCAGAAAGAACCGGGCAGCCACCAAAATCATCGCCAATACCCAAAACAACTCGTTTGATTTTAGAAAACTCATTATTTATAAAAGGTTGAATCATAACTGAAATTATATCTTTGAAATTTTATTCAAATATAGAGAGAACAAATAAAATTAATTAGATTTATATTAGTTTTTGTTATTTTAAGTTCATGAAAGACATACCACAATACATTAAGGTTAAAGTTGAAAACCATGTTGCAAATATCATTTTTAATCGACCAAAAAAGAGAAACGCGTTAAACTCTCAAATGATTGATGAAATTCAAAAAACACTAAACATTTACAAAAAAAACAACAAAATTAAAATAATACTCTTCTCATCTGAATCCAATGTTTTTTGCGCAGGAGCAGATATAAAATACCTGCAAAAAATAAAAGACTTTTCTGTTGAAGAAAACCTTAAAGACTCTAAAAAACTAATGAAACTATTTAAAACAATTTTATTGTATCCTAAACTCATTATTTCTAAAATAAATGGCGCAGCAATTGCTGGAGGGTGTGGTATAGCAACTGCCTGTGATATCACATTCGCAACAAACAACAGTAGTTTTGGATATCCAGAAGTAAGAATTGGTTTTATTCCCGCTCTAGTAAGTACATTCCTAACACACAAAATCAATGGAAGTAAATTGAGAGAATTATTATTAACTGGAAACATAATAGATGCAAAAACCGCACAAGATATTGGTCTAATTAATTATGTGTACAAAAGCTCCGAAATAGACGGGAAGGTTAATGATTTTATAAAAGAGATTTCACAAAACACATCTACTGAATCAATCGCTGAAACAAAAAAAATGATCTACTTATGGTTGGGGTTGGAAAAGAAATTAAAAAAATCAGCTGTATTAAATGCTGAAAGTAGAAAAACAAAGAACTTTAAAAAAGGGATTTCAGGTTTTCTAAATAAAACCAAAATTGATTGGAGCAAACAATAAAGCATGAAAAATAATTATTATAAATTACAATTTACATTTGGGATAATATTATTTACTATTTCAATTTTTCTATTTATCTCATTCAACTCTTATTGGAAATATGGAGTGTTTGATCAAAGTGAAATCATAGGTGATAATATTAATTTTGTAACAACACAAAACACATTGGGTGGTGTAGGCGCTCAGATGAGTGAGTATTTAATTAGATTATTTGGAATCACAGCTTATTTATTAATATCATTAGTATTATTAACTGGATTACGAATAGTTTTTTCAGTAAAAAAAATAAATATTGTAAAAACTACAATCTACCACATCTTCTTTTTTCTTTGGATACCATTGCTACTATCAATATGTGAGTATGATATAATAAGTGGAGAAATTGGAATCACAATGGCAAATAAACTAACCCCTCTCATTGGGACAGTGGGAATTATTCTTCTTTTAATTACTACATTATTTATATTCTTATTCCTAGGATTAAATCTCACCAAAAATCATGTGGTAAAGTTTCAAAAAAGCATCAGTAATTTATGTTCATCTATTATCTCTACAACAAATAAAAGTATTTTTCTCGGCGTTCCCTTAAAGATTTTTAACTATAAATCAAAAGCGCAAAAAAATCAAAAAAAAATCATACAAGAAGTAGTCATAAAAGACGATAATACAAATATAAAAACCAATAATAAAAAAGACAATTCACAAGAATCAGAAATCATTGTAAAAGTTGCTGAAGATGAAAATACTGTTAATAAAAATAAAATCGGAGTTGATCAAAATAATAGTAATAAAATAGAATACAAATTTCCAGAACTAGATTTACTAAAAGAATATGCAGAAAATAAAATTTCAATTGATCAAGAAGAAGTTGAAGATAATAAAAAATTAATAGAAGATACTTTAAAAGACTTTAAAATAGATGTTAAAGTACAACGTGCTACAGTTGGCCCCACAATTACATTATATGAAATTATTCCTGATGAGGGGGTGCGAATATCAAAAATTAAAAACTTGGAAAATGATATAGCATTAAGAATAAAAGCTGTAGGGGTTCGAATTATAGCACCACTTCCAGGTAAGGGGACAGTAGGGATTGAAGTTCCAAATCAAAACCCAACTATTGTCTCGATGAAAAATGTGATTGCATCTGAAAAATTTCAAACTGCTAATTTAGAACTTCCCATTGCGTTAGGAAAAACAATAGCAAATGAAACATTTATTATAGATTTAACAAAAATGCCACATTTATTAATTGCAGGAGCTACTGGGCAAGGAAAATCAGTGGGACTAAACACTATTTTATGTTCTATTTTGTACAAAAAGCATCCTAATGATGTGAAATTTATTTTGATCGATCCCAAAAAAGTTGAATTAACATTATATAATAGAATTGAGAGTCATTTTTTAGCGAAATTACCTAACAATGATGAAGCAATTATTACAGATACTAAAAGCGTAGTAAAGACATTAAAAGCTTTATGCGTAGAAATGGATAATCGATATGATTTATTGAAAAAAGCAGAAGTTAGAAATATACAAGAATACAACAAGAAACATAAATCAAAACTATTAAATTCAGCAGAGGGCCATAAATTTTTACCTTATCTCGTATTAGTAATTGATGAATTTGCAGATTTAATTATGACAGCTGGTAAAGAAGTGGAAATACCAATTGCGAGATTAGCTCAATTATCCCGGGCAATTGGAATACATTTAATCATTGCGACACAACGCCCTACAACAAATATAATTACAGGTACAATAAAAGCAAATTTTCCAACCAGAATTGCTTTTAGAGTGATTCAAGGAATTGACAGTAAAACCATATTAGACACTGTAGGGGCAAATCAATTAATTGGAAGGGGGGATATGCTAATATCAACTGGAAGCAGCTTATCTAGAATACAATGCGCCTTTATTGACACTTCAGAAGTAGAAAAACTCACTGATTTTATTAGTAGACAAGACTCACATTCTGAAACATTTGTTTTACCAATAGACAAAAATGAGATTAATGAGTTGTCAATATCCAAAAATGAAGACCGAGACCCTCTTTTTAAAGAAGCTGCACTATTAATAATTATGCATCAACAAGGTTCAACATCAATGATACAACGGAAATTAAAACTTGGATACAATAGAGCTGGTAGAATTATTGACCAACTAGAAGACGCAGGAGTCCTAGGACCTTTACAAGGAAGTAAAGGAAGACAAGTACTAATCCAAACTGAAGAAGAGTTAAATCAATTAATATGAAAAATTTACTTATCTATCTATGTATACTCACAAACATGCTGCTTGCACAAAACCAACAAGCAGAAAAAATACTAAACACTGTATTCAGTGAAATAGTTAATAAAAATGGGGTTTCTATAGAATTTGATTACTGGTTTGAAAACTCGTCATATCAAATGGAAAAACCAATTACTGGTATGATTGTATTATATGCGAACAATAAATTTTATTTAGAATTTTATTCTGAAGAAAATAAAATAATTCAAATGTATGATGGTGAAGCATTATCCACTATATTAATTGAAGAAAAAGAGATCCAAATTGACCATTTAACAGAAGAATCAGGTTTCTTCATTCAAGATATATTTAACAACTACAAATTTAAATTTCATTCTAACATAGGTCAACCACTAAATAAAAACACAATTATAAACTTAACGCCAATAAAAGAATATAAAAAAGAAGAATATAATAATTGCATAGATGAACTACAACTTCCTAATTGCCTTAAACTACCAAAACAATGCCGAATTGGAATAGACTCAATAAATCAAAAATTATTAGATGATTGTTTGCAAGTTAAAAAAGGATATCAGAAAAATAATGTCTTAAATATAGCAATTGAGATAGATACATTAATGAATAAATTAATCTCAATCACACAATTAGATGAATATCAAGGTAAAACACAAATTGTGATTAATAAGTTGGGGAGGGAAGACGAAAATTACTTAAAAATTGATAGTACTATATATAAGGATTTTGAAATTATTGATTTAAGATAATCAAATCAATAAATTCTCTTGTATTGAAAATCATCAAAACGCAATAATATTACTCCTTGATTTTTATAGCCTCCATTTTTTGTTTTTTTAAAATGATAAATTGTTTCTAAAACTCTTTGCGGCTCCTCTGAAGAGATATATGGTAAAATTGATCCATTTTTCAATAATATTTTTAAAAAATACATTCCCAATTCATATCCTACGGCAGCATATTGTTTCCTGGGAACATAATTATAATTATCATAAAAATCAAGAATAAATTGAGTAGACAATGAATCCGAATGAAATTTATTATCCGGAAACGTAAATTCCATATCCATTAAGTCAAAAACAGAAAGATGATCAAATTGTGAAACTGCAGGGAGTCCATACACAATCATATTAGTATCCCTAGAAGCATGAAGCTTAGATAACAAATCTGTAACAAACACATTATCATCAGACCCAATAATAATAATATTTTTCATGCCCAAAGTATCTAACTCATGGTGTATAGAATCAATGATATTTTTAGCTACTTTAATTTCTCTAAAATTGAAGAAGTTTGTATCTATATCTTCTAATAGGAAATCTGAATAATCAATATCAAAAGGAATAATTGTATCAATCATATATGCTGGACCTTCTGAATTAAGATTTTTTATGGTGTCTAAAATAGTATCACGTCTAACTAATATAATATTATCATTTTTGTGAGTCCTAAAAATATATTCAGAAAAGACAGAAAAATAATGATTAACATTGGACTGTATTTGAAAAGTATTATCATTACCTTCAATAATATAATCTTTTTTAGAAAATGGAGAAATAAGTGGAATATCAGAATTAAACGTGTCAGCAAAATACCTAAAGTTTGAACTAAATAATGGACCAATCACAAAATCCATATTATCTAAATATTGCTTACTAACAATGTCATTTAACACCTCTTTAGACATATCCTTATCTTTAATATCGAATAACGATATTTCAATATTATAGTTTTCGAATTTTTTCAAAGACATTAGAAACCCTAAATAAAAATCAATCGAAATTTGACTCTTTTTATAAAAATTAAAATTATTCTTATATGGATCTAAACTTATAACAGAATCAATATTAGTATTTAAGATTGAATGATTGCTATCTACACAAAAAGGCAACAATAAACCAACACGATAAGTTTTTTGAAAATTTCTTTTCTTGCGAAAAAAAGATAAAAAATCTGAAGAATCAACAGGATGGCAAAAGTGACAATTAAGATCTTTTTCTATTATTGCTTCTACATCAGGAGAAGATAAAGTAATTAGAGGAAGAAATAAAATAATATATATATATTTAATTACTCCCATTCTATTGTTGCTGGTGGTTTTGAGCTAATATCATATACAACTCTATTAACTCCCTTCACTTTATTAATAATTTCATTAGATACCTTTGATAAAAAATCATAAGGCAGGTGAACCCAATCAGCGGTCATTCCGTCAGTAGACTGAACTGCTCTTAATGCAACTACCTTTTCATATGTTCTCCCATCACCCATCACTCCAACACTACTATCACCCAATAAAATAACAGCAGCTTGCCAAATTTTATCATATAAATCATGTTTTTTTAAGGAGCTTATAAATATCTCATCTACCTGTTGTAGAATGACAACTTTTTCTAATGTCACCTCACCCATAATTCTAATTGCTAAACCAGGTCCGGGAAATGGATGTCTTTTTATAATAGAATCCTTAATCCCAAGAGCCAATCCTACTCTTCTGACTTCATCCTTAAATAATTGCCTTAATGGTTCAATAATTTTCAAATTCATTTTATCTGGCAATCCCCCAACATTATGATGAGACTTAATAGTTTCAGATGGACCTCCAGTAGCTGAAATAGACTCAATAACATCAGGGTAAATAGTCCCCTGACCTAACCAAACAAAACCCGACAAATCCTGTGCAACTGATTCAAATACTTCTATAAATGTTGAACCAATGATCTTCCTCTTTTTTTCAGGATCTGTAATTTTAGATAATTTTTCTAAAAATTGAAAAGAAGCATCTACACCTTGAATATTAAGACCAATATTTTTATACATCTTTAAAACATTATCATATTCATTTTTTCTCAAAAGACCGTTGTCCACGAAAACACAATGTAAATTATTTCCTATAGCTTTATGCAGTAAAACAGCTGCCACGGTAGAATCAACTCCTCCAGATAAAGCCATTAATACTTTATCATGTTTAAGTTCTAATTTTAATTTTTCAACAGTTGATTCAATAAAAGAATCTGATGTCCAATTCTGACTAAAATCACACACCTTAATTAAAAAATTCAACAATATAGTTTGTCCATGTGTTGTATGATACACTTCAGGATGGAACTGTAATCCAAAAGTATATTCATCATTTAATGAAAAAGCTGCTATCTCTACATCATCTGTACTTCCAATGATTTGACTTGACTCTGGTAAACGTAAGATAGTATCACCATGCGACATCCAAACCTGAGAATTATCTTCTAATCCTTGGAATATAATATTTTGATTAGCTAATTTTAAATTTGACCGACCATATTCCCTTGAATCAGATGCAGCAACCTCTCCACCAAGTTGATGCGCAATTAACTGTGCTCCATAACAAAGAGAAAGTAATGGAACTTTTTTTCTTATTATAGATAAATCAACACTAGGTGCATCTAAATTATTGACAGATGCTGGACTTCCAGATAAAACCACTCCTTTCACATAGTTTGGCAGATGATCAAACTTATCAAATGGAATAATTTCTGAACGAACATTCAGCTCTCTAACTTTCCTAGCAATTAACTGAGTATATTGGGAGCCAAAATCTATAATTAACAATACTTCTTTCACAGCTATAATAGCATTTATATACCTTCGCTCAAGATAATATATTTATTGTCAAATATAGAACTTTCTTTAATTAATAATTCAAAAAAATCTTGTCCATATTTCATATAATAAGGAATAAAAGTATTTATTCTTTCTTGTGGAACATTGTGAGGGAAAATTTCATCATGTAAAGACATACACTTATTCACCAAATCTTTATTTTTTAATTTCTGCGATTTAATCATTTTTGACTCTAATCTGACTAACTCTTTCTTTAATCTTTTTTCAAAAACAAAAAAAGAATCGATAGAAGATGAATTTATATTTATCATTTTTTCTCTAATTTTAGACAAGAAAAAAGACATCTCATCATTGAACACATCTTCTTTCAAGTTGAGCACATTTTTTAATACTTTTTTGACTTTCTCATCTTTCAAAGAAAATAAATCTTCATATGTTAATTGATTTTTAATTTGAAAATCGACACTTTTTTTGGATAAAAATAAAAAAAATGACCGTAAGTGTAATAAGGGGTAGTTTAAATCAACATGCTCAAATGTTTTCTTTAACTGTAACCAATATGACAATTCTGATGGGCCAGCAACATACATAACATTTGGCATAATACGCTGTTGATATAANGTTCTTAGAAACACATTCGGACTAAATCTTTCTGGATTACAAGTGATTTCGCTTATCAATTCTTGCTTTGACCAATATTTCTTATGTGAAACCGAAAAATAATTTACGCCATCGAATTCAATTTTTGATCTCAAGGAATCAAATAAATAAAAAATATTTGCATTTAATGCATTAATCTGTGGCTTGTATTTTTGATTAATTAATTCATTTGTATAGGTTACAGTATTATAAATATTATTGTGATTAATTTCAAATAAAAAATCATCAACAAATCTTTTCTTTAAATTAACATGATTACCATCAACAATAATCAATCCATGTTTTTTAAAAAAGTAAGTCAATAAGGATCTGGTTGCATCCGCATAATTTTGATTATTACTATAAACAAAATTATATACCGAATATAACTCACGTCCAAACACAGTTTGAGTTAATATCGTTTTCATTTTATGAAGAGTAGGTAAAATGGAATCGGTAGACAAATTACCTATTGCATTTTGATGATTCAGCTCCCAAAAATATTCTTGATTATAAAATTTACAACTATTAATTTCTTGGAAATCATGATCTTCTGTTGCCATCCAAAAGCATGGAATAAAGTTATAATCTGGGAATTTTTTATTTAAAAAATGAGAATATGAAATTGTTGAAATAATCTTATAAATAAAAAAAAGAGGAGAAGCAAACACACTTAATTGGTGTCCAGTAGTTACAGTATATGTTTTAGTGGATAATAAACTATCAATATGAGGTTTTACATCTACATAATCACCATGTAAAAACATTGTATTTTTATACTGATCTTCTAAGACATTCACAAATTCTTTTCTTGTATCTTGGCTAATAACCGGCAAAGACGACTCAATGGATTCAAGATTGGCAAAAGATTTTAAAAAGGGTTGTATTTCATCCTTATGATTAACAAAATCAATAATTAATTGAGAAAATAAACCGGTTTTTTCAAAAGAGAGGGTCTTTTTATTTACAAACATATTATTTGAATAATGATTCTACAAATTGCATTTTGTCAAATAACTGAATATCATCTATTTTTTCACCAACACCAATATATTTAATTGGAATTTTTAATTGATCACAAATAGAAATCACAACTCCACCCTTTGCTGTTCCATCTAATTTTGTCAGAGCTAAATGGGTGACATTTGTGGCTTTCAAAAACTGTTTTGCTTGTTCTAATGCATTTTGCCCTGTAGAAGCATCTAATGCTAAAACAACTTCATTCGGTGCAGATGGTAAAAGTTTATTCACTGCTTTAGTTATTTTTTCAAGCTCTAGCATTAAATTAATTTTATTATGCAGTCGGCCGGCTGTATCTATTAACACATAATCAAAATTTGATGCTATTGCTGATTGCATAGTATCATACGCTACCGAAGCTGGATCGGATCCCATGTCCTGTTTTACTATTGGGACATTAATTTTTTTAGCCCAAGAATCAAGCTGATCAATAGCAGCAGCTCTAAATGTATCAGCTGCACCTATTAAAACTTTTTTGCCAGATTTTTTTAATGAATATGCCAATTTTGCTATCGTAGTTGTTTTACCCACACCATTTACTCCAACAAATAAGATGACATAAGGTTTTGTGTCTTGCTTCAACTCTGAATTATATTCATCATTCAAACTTAATAAATGTATTATTTCTTTTTTTAGAATGTCTTTTAATTCTGACTCATCTAAATACTTGTGCTTCGAAACATAATCCTCAACTAAATCTATAATTTTTACCGTAGTTTTCACACCAATATCAGCAACTATTAACATTTCTTCTAATCGATCTAAAAACTCATCATCTATTTTATTTTTTCCAGAAAAAAACATTTTCATCTTACTGAAAAAACCATCACGAGTTTTATCTAAAGTTTTATCTAATTTTCTCTTTTTATTTTTGGAAAAAATAGAAAAAAAACCTTCAGAATCATCATCCTTTAAGGAATCTAGTTCTGGCTCCGACTCTGGTGCTGGTTCCGGTTCTGAGTCCAACTCTGGCTCCGACTCTGGTTCTGGCCCTATTGATGATCCAATATCAAGTTTAACTTCTTCTTTAAGCTTAATGTTTGATTCAAGAGAAGATATTGACTCTATTAAATCATCTTTGTCTAACTCTTTTTTTTTGTCTTTATCAAGTTTTTTCTTTTTTTCAGAGTTAGCACGAAAAATACCTTTGATTTTATCAAAAATTCCCATTAAGAATAAATTAAAAAAAAATTCTAATTAAAAATAGAAAAGATTTAGGTGAAAAAAGGGAAAATATTTATTTTTCTTGCAAGAAAGCTGATACATGTTCTTTAAGAACAATTTTTTCTTGAAACATATATGCGCCTGTTTTATTTGAACGAACCATTTTTATAGCTTTCGTATAACCTTTTCCTCCTCCTTTTTGTAATGTTGCAACTACCTTTTTAGCCATAATATTTTTATTTTATCTCCTTATGAATTGTGTATTTTTTTAATACAGGGTTAAACTTCTTTAACTCTAATCGATCGGGAGTATTTTTTTTATTTTTAGTAGAAATATACCTAGAAGTGCCTGCAACACCACTTGACTTATGCTCAGTACACTCTAATATTACTTGAACTCTATTGCCTTTTTTTGCCATTATTAAGTATATTTTTTATTAAAACAGGATGCAAATCTAATTAAAATTATAATCTAAGACAAATATAGATTATTAATTTCTAGATCGTAGAAATAAATAAAATTGAAAAAAGTCTTATTTCACTTTCAAAACATCTATTAAAAATAGATTTTCTGGTACATCAAAATCAACAGGCAAAATACCTTGTAGTTGTATTTTTTGCCACTTTTCTTCAGGGTAAATCCAAGTATAGCCATTAATATTAATTTTAGCTAAAAGAGGCATATTAAAAAGATCTGATTTAGCAGACCATTTAAAATATAAAAAATAATTTCCTCTTCTTTTTTTAAAAAAATACTGAAAAACAGGAATTTCTGACTCAAATAAATACTGCTGAAAAAAACTTGACACATCATACACAGAATTTTCCTGAATATATTTAATTAGGCTATTAGTATTCACTGTTTTGTGTTTAAATGTAAATTGTATGCCTTTTAACAAATCAAACCATAAAGCATCATTATTAAAAACAGTTCTTAAAGTATGTAGCATCCAACTCCCTTTGTAATACATATCAGTTGTTGAATGTGAACATATTACAATAGGATCTTTATTAATAATACGTTTTTTTTGATGCTCCAAATAAGTTAACATATTATCATAACCATAAAAATTCTCTACATATAATGCCTCTGAATAGGTTGCAAATGCTTCATGAATCCACATGTCACGCCTAGTTTCCATACTAACACTATTACCCCACCATTCATGAGCTGTTTCATGTATAATAATAAAATCAAAATCTATATCTTTTGGATATGAACCTAGATATCCTTTTTTATATTGATTTCCATATGAAATACAGCTTTGATGTTCCATTCCCAAATAAGCTGTTTCAACTAGCTTATAACCATCTTCATAAAATGGAAAAGGACCAAACTTTTTCTCAAAAAAATGCATCATAGGATTAACTTGTTGAAAATGAGTTTTAGCTAATTCTAAATTTTGAGGCAAAACATAATAATCCATGTCTAACACTCCCCCATCTCCTATTAAAGTGTCTTTAAAATGTTTATAATTTGCAATATTTACAGTTACATTATAATTATTAATAGGATTCTGCACACCCCACTCAAATAAACGTTTTTGATTGGGTAAATTTTGAATCGTATCCAATTGACCATTTGACACAATAAAATAGGGTTCTTCAACAATAAAACTCATACGTACTCTAGGTTCTTGTACCAAAGAATCAATAGTTGGCCACCATAAACTAGCTCCTTGATTTTGACATGCCACACCAACCCAATGTAAACTATCAGTATCTAAAGTCCATACAAAACCACCATCCCAAGGTGGATTTTTTGCAATCTGAGGTTTTCCATGAAAAAAAACCGTAATAACAAAATTATCATGAATTAAATGAATGTTAAAATCTCTTAGTGAAAGGGAAATCTTATCACTTTTTCTGATAAAATTAATCTTGTGACTCAATGTAAGAGTATCTGAAAGACCACCCCATTCGAAAAAAACACTGTCCACAGTCATTGTGGAAGCCAAATCAATATCAATGACATCTAACACTTCGCATCCAGAATAAGAAAATTCCAATGCATTAGATCCCGTAATTATTTCTTGAGATAATAGAAACTCTAATGTCAAATGTGCATCATTATATAAATAAGTACACCTCTTGATGGAATTAGGATGATCAGATATCACACTATCTGAATGGAAAACACTTTGAGGAAAACAGAGGGTAATGAAAAATAATAAGAGATTATATTGCATGAAATTGAAATACGCAAGAATTATAACAACCCTTTTTGCTTAGCAATCTTCATGACTTCTGATATGCCTTTTTTATCAATAGTTTTTAAAGTAGATGCTGTTACTTTTAAAGTAACCCATTCACCTGTTGAAGGAATATAAAACTTTTTCTTAATTAAATTAATATTAAAGCGACGCTTGGTTTTCTTGTTAGAATGAGACACATTATTACCCACCATTGCTTTTTTACCACTTAATTGACATACTCTAGACATAATAAATTTAAATAAATGAAATGCGAATTTAAGATTTTTAAATTAGAATAAAAAATTATATAATTTCTTTTCTTAACAACTCTAATAAGGCTAATGAAACTACAGCAATATTATTTAATCTATCCTCAACCAACACAAGGCGTTTAGAATACACAAACTTGTCAGTTGCAAGAGATATCCATGCATAATTCTCTATCTCTTTTTTAGGATCTTTATGTAATTTAGAAATACCATCAACATAACCAGTGGTGGCTAAACCAAAATGGGTGTTGAATTTTTTCTGAATATTTTTTGCCATCAACTCCACAATATTTTTACTTGCAACACCATGGTTCTTAATATCTTTTTCATCAATATCTAAAAAAGCTATTTTCGCTTCATCACTATATACAACCATGGAGCCTTTAAAATAAGCAGAAGATCCTGAACGAGATGTAAAACATGAAGACAAAAAACCACCCGTACAACTTTCTGCAATCGATATACTATATGCATTGTTTATAAGCGTATCATGAAGACGCTCTATCATATCCAATAAATTTTGATCTACAAAATGATTAACAGAAATCATAACCTCAAATATTATCTACTTAGCTATATGAATGGACCTAGTTTCTCGAATGACAGTAATTTTAACTTGTCCTGGATATGTCATTTCTTCTTGAATCTGTTTCGATAAATCATAAGACAGAATTTTTGCTTTTTCATCAGAAACCTTTTCACTTTCTACAATAACTCTAAGTTCACGTCCAGCTTGTAAAGCATATGCTTTCATAACACCTCTCTTAGATAAAGCTAATTCTTCTAATTCTTTTAATCGATTCAAATACGCCTCAACTACTTCTCGCCTAGCTCCAGGCCTAGCTCCAGAAACAGAATCACATACTTGCACAATCGGAGATATTAAATTATTCATTTCTATTTCATCATGATGTGCACCAATTGCATTACAGACATCTTTGTTTTCCCCATATTTCTCTGCCAACTTCATGCCTAAAATAGCATGCGGCAGCTCAGGACTATCATCAGGAACTTTACCAATGTCATGCAATAATCCAGCTCTTTTAGCTAATTTCACATTTAAACCTAACTCCGAAGCCAGAATAGCACATAAATTGGCTACTTCTCTGGAATGCTGTAATAAATTTTGACCATAAGAAGATCTATATTTCATTCTACCAACCATTCTAATTAATTCTGGATGTAACCCATGTATACCCAAATCAATCACTGTTCGTTTTCCAATATTGATAATTTCTTGAAAAATATCTTTTTTTGTCTTTGCAACAACTTCTTCAACCCTAGCTGGATGAATTCTGCCATCCAATACTAATTTTTTTAAAGCAAGTTTCGCAATTTCTCTCCTAACAGGATCAAAGCAAGACAAAATAATAGCTTCTGGTGTGTCATCTACAATAATTTCCACACCAGTTGCAGCTTCTAAGCTTCTTATATTTCTACCTTCTCTTCCAATAATTCTACCTTTTATATCATCACTTTCAATATTAAAAATAGACACGGAGTTATCTATAGATTCTTCAGCAGCTACTCTTTGAATAGCTTGAATAACTATTTTTTTTGCTTCATCATTTGCAGACAATTTAGCTTCTTCAATAGTTTTTTGAATATAAGACATAGCATCTGTTTCTGCTTCTGCCTTTAATGACTTTACTAGCTCTGTTTTAGCAGCAGCCTTAGTCATGCCAGAAATATTTTCCAACAAATCAACCTGTTTACGATGATTTTCATCAATCTCATTCTCTTTTCTTTCCAAAGCTGATTTTCTTTTTTCAAAATCATCAACATCCTGTTTCAATGTTTGATTTTTTCTATTATAATCCTCAAATCGTGAATTAAGATTTTGCTCCTTTTGACGAACTTTGTTTTCTTTTAACTCTAAATCTTTGTTTCTGTTCAAAATCACTTTCTCATGAGCTGATTTCAACTCAATAAACTTTTCTTTGGCCTGTAATAACTTATCTGTTTTTATTTGTTCAGCTGCCTTTCTTGCATCTTTTAAAATTTGAATACTTTGATTTTTATATCTAGAACGATTAATAAATAAAGTAATAAAAAACCCAAATACAGCTCCTACAACAAATAAGATTAAAAAAATAACTATCTCATTCATAATAAATTATTTATATAAATTTTATTTGAAACAAGCAGATGTCAGACAATTACATTATATCTGATATACTCTTCTTCATAGAAAGTATATCATCAACAATTTTTTGTTCAACTTCTTTTTTTTGAAAAGTAGCACGTTCTAACCTTATACATAATTGAAGAGCACACATCGCTAATAAATCTTGGTCATCTTTGACAGAGTATTTTTCTTTTAATTTTTTTAACATCTTATCAATTTTAGATGCAGACACACGAATCATTTTCTCTTCATGAGGATTAATATTCATAGGATACAACCTATTTGCTAATGAAATTTTAATATTTAATTTATCCAACACCTATTCATTTAAAAGTGTTATACACTTATCAATATCTCTTATTAAACTATTTACACGCATTCTAGCAAAGTGAATAGATTCACTATTCTCTAAACCAATACCTTTTGCAACATCAACCACTTCTACTCGTTTCTTTAATTCTTCAACTTCATTCTCCAAACTTTTTATTCTACTCATCAAAACACCCTTCTCATTTTCAAGAGAGACGTTTTGTTTTTTCACATCAACATATCGAGAGGCCAGCATGAACACTCGCTTTTTTAAATCAATAACTTGAGGCAAAATAGAATTCACAATCAAAGAATTACAATACATTCAAATATAAGTATTTAAAATTTGAAATTCAATAATAAAAATGACAAGACAAATATCTAAATCGGATTATTTTTATATAAATTTATGTTAATGAAAATAAAAATTACACTTTCACTTGTTGCATTTCTAACATTAAGCACTTATGGACAAATAAAATATCCAAAAAAATTTTTTGCTTCGCCTGTTAAAATAAAAATAGCTGTTGCAGGTACATTTGGTGAATTACGAAATAACCACTTTCATTCAGGCATAGACATCAAAACAAAACAAAGAAAAAACATACCAATTTGTGCTGCTCAAGATGGTTATATTTCACGTATAAAAGTTTCAACCTACGGCTTTGGTAAAGCACTATACATAAATCATAAACAAGGTTTCACAACAGTATATGCGCACCTTGAAAATTTTGAAGAAACCATTCAAAAAAAAGCTTTAAAGGAACATTATAAAAAAGAATTATATGAAATTGACTTTTCACTCAAAGAAAACGAAATAAAGGTGAAAAAAGGAGACACCATTGGATTTAGCGGAAACACAGGGAGCTCCACTGCTCCACATCTTCATTTTGAAATCAGAGAAACAAAAACACAAAAAATCATTAACCCAATGTTATTTGGACTTCCGATATTAGACACATCATTTCCAATAATGAACTCTATTTTAATTTACTATGAAGATGGTGGAAAAGAAAGTTTTGAGTTAGAAAAAATAGACAAAAAAAACTACATAATAAATGACACAATTAATATAAATAACAACTTCAATATTGGAATTAACACATATGATTTATTAGATGCTGCGCCAAATAAAAATGGAGTTTATTCTATTCAATTGTATTTAAAAGACTCATTAATATTTAGCAACACAATGGATGTTTTTGCATTTTATGAAACAAAATACATTAATTCACATGTTGACTATGAATACCATAAACAAAATGGTGAGAAATTTCAAAAATGTTTTTTGGATCCGAATAATAAACTAAGCACAAATGACACATCACTAAAACACCCAATAGGTGAAGGTCTAATAGACGGAATTTATGAAATGAAAATTATAGTCGGTGATTCTTATGAAAATAATTCAGTGTTAACATTTTACGTGAGATTAAAAAAAACCAAAGAGAAAAAATCCGGATTCAATAAAAACGAAATTAATCACCAACAAGTATTTGAATTTCAAAGTGAAGAATGTAAAATATATATCCCAAATAATAGTTTATATAAAAACCATAACTTTATATTTGAGAAAAAAATGGATTCTATTTTACCATATCCTATATACAAAATCTTAGACGATTCTATCCCATCGCATAAATCATTTATAATATCCCTTCAAACTGATTCTTTAAATAAGGATTTAAGAAAAAAAGCAATGATAGCAAAATATAAAAATGGGGATTTACACTGCATTAAGAGTAAGTGGGAAGAAAATAAAATTATTGGCAAATCAAGTGAGTTCGGAGAATTTACTGTTATCATAGATACTATCAAACCTATTATTCGAAATTTAACACAAAATAAGAATAGTATTAAATTGGAAATGGAGGATGAATTATCAGGTATAAAAGAATACAGAGGTGAAATTGATGGGAAATGGGTCTTAATGGAATATGATTATAAAACGAATATAATCAAGCATACATTTGAAACTGATTCTGATAAAAAAAATCATGAATTTATTTTTACCGTATCTGACAAAGTCGGCAACACTAACACAATAACTCTTAATTTTATTAGATAATGACGAGAAAAGTCTTCTGTATATTCATCTTGTTTGCATTTAGTATAAATGCACAAGATACATCCAACACCGTCATAATAAGAGGTCAAATTACAGACTCTAATAATCTTCCTATTCAAAATGTGAATTTACAATACAACAAAACAGGAACAATCTCAGATAAAAATGGAAAATATCAACTTGAACTCATCTACAAAAATAAAATTGAAATAATACTATCTCACGTTAGTTATAAAACTGATACATTAACATTAATCTTAAACAATAAACAAAAAATTAAAAATCAAAATATAACATTAGAAGAAACAGATAATTTTCTAAACAACATCAACCTAGTATCTGATGAATATCGATTTAAAGGTTTAACTAAAATAGACCCGACAAACTTTACAAAACTACCAAGTACCAGTGGAGGAATCGAAAGTTTAATAAAATTACTACCCGGAATATCATCAAACAATGAATTAAGTAGTCAATATTCTGTTAGAGGAGGTAGTTATGATGAAAATTTAATTTATGTTAATGGAATTGAAGTATACAAACCCTTTTTAGTACGGACTGGAGAACAAGAAGGACTTAGCTTTGTTAACCCAAACATGATTTCATCAGTTGAATTCTCAGCTGGTGGATTCGAATCCAAATTTGGTGATAAATTATCATCAGTATTAAATATAGAATATAAAAAACCTACTACACGAAATACAATGTTATCAATGAGCTCACTAGGCTTAGAAATGAATTCTGAAGGAAGAACAAACAATTACTTATTATCTTACTTAATAGGAATAAGAGTGAGATCAAATAACTTTCTACTTAACTCATTAGATACCAAGGGAGACTACAGACCATTGTTTAAAGATTTTCAAACTTATTTGACATACCAAATACATCCAGATTTAGAATTAAGTCTTTTAAACTATTATTCTCAGAACAAATATGAGTTCATGCCACACACTCGAGAAGCTAAGTTTGGAACAGTACAAGAAGCATTACAATTAACAATTTATTTTGAAGGAAAAGAAGTAGACAACTATGAAACCAACCTCACTGCAGTAGCATCTACATATTCTCCCAATGACTTACTGAACCTAAAACTAACATCATCTTTTTTTAGAACAAAAGAACAAGAATTTTATGATATCCTCGGAGAATATTGGTTGGGTGAACTAGACAACAATATTGGATCCGACCAACTAGGAGAAGTTGTGTTCAATAGAGGAGTCGGGGCATATATGAATCATGCAAGAAATGTATTTAAAGCAAATGTTTTTAATCTCTATCACGATGGTAATTACACATGGAAAATAAATCAACATAATTATATTCTAGATTGGGGAATGAAATATCAAATTGAGAATATAAATGATGAAATTCGAGAATGGGTCATGATAGATTCTGCAGGATATTCAATATCACCAATTACAGAAGACCTACACCTCTATCAATTTCAAAGTGGCAATGCATCAGTCACATCTAACAGACTATCATCCTATGCTCAAATATCTAATAAAGTAGAAACTGAAAAAACGAAAATTCATTACACAATAGGATCTAGAATAAATTATTGGGATTTCAATAATGAATTATTTATTAGCCCAAGAGCTATGATGAGTATTCAACCTAACTGGAAGAAAGACGTTGTTTTTAATTTCTCGTGCGGATCTTACAATCAATCTCCATTTTTTAAAGAATATCGATATCAAAATGGTGATTTAAATACAAATATAAAAGCACAAAAATCGATTCACTATGTAGCCAGCTCCGATTATCAATTCGAATACTTAAATAGGCCATTTAAATTCACTGGCTCTATCTACTACAAAAAACTCTGGGATATTATTCCATTTGAAATTGATAATTTAAGAATTATATATCTCAATGAGAATAATGCAAAAGGATATGCAGCTGGTATAGACTTAAAATTATTTGGTGAATTTGTGCCAAATGTAGACTCTTGGATTAGTTTATCACTATTAACTACACAAGAAGATATTGAAGGCGATGGACATGGATATATACCGCGACCAACCGACAGAAGACTAAACACATCTATTTTCTTCCAAGATTACTTTCCAAATAATCCAAATTATAAAATGCAATTAAGTTTAATTTATGGGACAGGGCTACCCTTTGGGGCTCCAAATACTGACAGACATGAACAAACACTGAGAATACCAGCATATAGAAGACTTGATATTGGATTTTCAAGATCAATAAAACGAGAAGATTATCAAAGTAAATGGAAATTTATCAACAACTTCAAATCTATTTGGGCTAGCTTAGAAATATTTAATTTAATTGGGATACAAAACACCTCATCATACATTTGGGTGAGTGATTCTTCAAACAGATATTACGCAGTGCCTAATTACCTTACAGGAAGACTTTTAAATTTAAAACTAAACATCAAATTCTAAGAAGATTAAAAAACATAGTTTTTCTTCACACTTCCATCATTATAGATTTTAAAATTAAAGCCTCGATTCTCGGTTTCTCTACCAAGGATATCAATAGTTTTAATTAATTGTTTATGATATATTTCATTATTTACAACAATACTAGACGCAACACTAATACCATCAATAGCATATGTATTAGTTCCTGCCCCCCATTGACCAACAATCAATTCTGATGTGTTATTTGTTTCACTACTCCATATATTAAACGTAATAATTTCTCCAATAGAAAGACCATCTTTTTCATCAGTGGTTAAATCATCTCCCCAAACAGTAAGAGCAATATTTTTGCCATTAAAAATAGTAGAACCAACTACTTTACCATGCTGGTCAAAAGCAGCAATTTCATCACCTATAGATGGAGAATCTGCCCACGATGTAATCGGAAAACCTATAGTCATATTATTACCAGTATTAATTTGATTTGAATAGTAAATATTTTGATTTGAATTCACCATACTAAATCCAAACCGACCATTAGAAGGGTAATTAAATATTGTAGAATTATTCATTTTAATCTGATATCCTTTTCCTGGACACATATTACCAATAGAATTCAAACCAAATTCCGGCCAATACACAGCTCCATCTTCATCTTTCATAATAACCATTTGATCAACCATCGGCATCATCATATCTTCAGTATTATTACATACTAAAGGTAAATAACCCAATAGACTCCAACCCACATTCAAATCAATATTAAATTCTGATGAAATTAATGAACCGACAATATTTAAAACAGTATTACTATTCATTTTAATTTGATAACCATTACCATTTTGTAAATCACCAATAGAATTAAGATTATACTCTGGCCAATAGACATTACCATTTTGATCTTTAATAATTACAACACTATTTATGATTTCAGAAAAAACCGAGGACATATCCATATCTGGAGGTTCTATATAAGTAGACCATATACCCCATCCTGTTGAAAGATTTATCGATTGACTATACCCTAATTCACAAGAACCATCTTCATCTGTTGCTTCTGGATTATAATTAATTGCATCTTGATTAGTGCATCCTGGGATTTCTAATTCATCACATAC
>NZWM01000054.1 GCA_002698365.1 Flavobacteriales bacterium
AAAGCTTTCTCTTTATTTTTATGTTGAGATCTTTCATCCTGACAGGTTGTCACCATCCCTGAAGGAATATGCGTAATTCGAATTGCCGTAGCAACTTTCTGAACATTTTGACCACCATGACCACTTGCATGATAAACATCTATCTGAAGATCTTCAGAAGCAAGCTCCACATCCACTTCTTCAGCTTCTGGCAAAACAGCAACTGTTGCAGCAGAAGTGTGAATTCGTCCGCTAGATTCTGTAGCTGGTACACGTTGAACCCTATGAACGCCACTTTCATGCTTCAATTTACTATAAGCTTGATCACCATTTACTTGAAAGGTCACCTCTTTGATACCACCAATCCCTGTTTGTTTAGTATCAATAACTTCTAATTTCCATTCTAGTCGTTGAGCTAACCTCGAATACATTCGAAACAAATTAGATGCAAAAAGACCAGCTTCTTCACCGCCTGTCCCAGCCCGTATTTCAATAATTACATTCTTATCATCGTTAGGATCTGAGGGGACGAGGGCTAGCTTCAAATCTGCTTCAACTTGATCGTGTTTTATCTGTAAGGCCTCTTGTTCTTCTTTAGCCATAGCTAGCAAATCTGGGTCATTTTCATTATGAAGCATATCTGTTACTTCTCGTAAATCTTCAGTTACAGATCTATATTCTCTAGCTAATTCAACAACCTCACGCATAGCTGCCTGTTCTTTGGCATATTGCTGAACTTTGGTGTAATCCATCACAACTTCTGGATCAGCTAATAATTTATCGAGTTCTTCGTATTTTTCTTCTAAAGAAGATAATCTATCTAACATAAAATTTATTCTCTTTATTTCAAGAATTTCAGTGAAGTCATATGATAACTCTCACAATAAATGAAATCCAACTGTTCAAATAATCAATTTGGAGAAAATTCAATGAAAATTACATCTATAGAGTATTTAGTATTAGATAAATCTTTCCCATTTGTCTTAGTTCATACAGATGAAGGAATAACTGGAATTGGAGAATGTTTTAGACGACAACCAAGTGTTACAAAAACAGTAATTGAAACACTTTTAGCCCCACCTCTCATCGGGAAAAACCCATTAGATACAGAAAATCGATTTAAAGATATGGCCAAAGCAGGCAATGCTCTCGAAATAGGAGGTGCAATCTGGATAGGAATTGCAGGTCTTGATATCGCACTTTGGGACATAAAAGGCAAAGCATTAAATTTACCTATACATGCTTTACTAGGAGGGAAAATTAAAGACCAAGTACCAGTCTATGCTAGCTCAATGAAAAGAGATATGACGCCGTTAGAAGAAGCAAAACGTGCAGTATCGTTAGTCGAACAAGGTTACAGCGCATACAAATTACATAGCGCTGTACCAGGCAAAATTGACGACCCTTCAGATCAAACGATAGAAACAGTAACAGAAGTACGGAAAGCTGTTGGAGACAATGTAGACATATTGGTTGATGTAAATGGTGCTTACTCTGTACATAAAAGCATAGAAATTGGAAAGCAACTAGAAGCACTAAACGTCTTTCATTTTGAAGAACCAAGACCTCACTATGACTTGCAAGGCTTATCAGAAGTAGCAGATGCTTTAACTATTCCTATAGCTTCAGGTGAAATGATATACAGTCTGTACGAATACAGAGATTTAATAATCAAGGGTAAAGTAGACATCATTCAACCAGATATTGTTAAAACTCCAGGTTTTACTACATTTATAAAGATAGCAAATTTAGCAGAGTCATTTGGCATACCAATTACATGTCACAACACTCAACCAACAATTAGCACCGTAGCTCATGCACATTTTGTGGCCTCATCATCGATTGTTCCTTATGCACAGGAATACAATATTGAGAACATTTCTATAAGGGATGAATATCCAATTTTAAAAGAACCTTTAAAAATTAAAAATGGATTATTAGAAGTTCCAAACGGACCAGGTCTTGGAGTCGAATTAGACATGAAAATGGTCAACAAATTAAAGGAATAAAGCTAATTAAATATTAGTACATATGTTCTATTTTATGCTATTCTTCTTTATTAATTAGGAGTAATACGCATGCCAAAAAGAGGACATATCGCATACGGACAAAAGCTACACGCTTACGAATTGTATGCGCGAAACTCCGCGCATACAGACAACATACACAAAAGCATTGAAAGTCATTGGGGCAGAACGTTAAGAAGCGGTGGATCTGTTGTAACAATAAGCACTGTTGCCAATTGGGTAAAAGAATTTAAACAGATCCCCAGAGACATAATAGAGCAAGATAAGGCTTTCAGACTTCACAAACTCAGCTTATACGAAATCCCCTGGCAAGATTCAACAAGAATCATGAAAATTTTGGACGCACCCCCTGTTAGTTTCAATAAACTACCTACCGGAAGAGAAGCTAAATGGATGTGGAGATTGAGTTACATGAAAACAGATTGGGATTCTGTATCCATGGAACTTCCCAGATTAGCAATCAAATGTGCCCAAACTGAAAAATACAAAATTATATTTAACAGAGACTCAAATTTAATCACTTTTGATCACGAGGACGAGGACATGAATTCAATAATGGAGCAAATCTGGAAGCCATCTAACACTTATTTCGAGCAATCTTCAACTCAAAATGTAAGCAACACTAAAAACTAAAATAATTATATAAAATACTATTTAAGCAACATTAAAAACATTAAACGCAACTATATAAAAAACACACTATAAATAAAAATTATCATGATTATCACAAAATACTTATAATCAAATCCATCATGAAAGGATGCTTTTAAAAATGAAAATAGCTGAAGTTAGTATCGATGTAATTGAACGTGAAACACCTGATACTGGATTAGATTCAGATCTAGGAAGATTTGCTGGAAAAGTTGATCAGGGAGTTCTAAGAATAATTACAGATAACGGAATAGAAGGTAATTGTTTTATAGGAGAATTTCGTAATGGAGGATCTAGTCTTTACAGCTCCATAATCAAAACTTTAAAACCTGAATTACTAGGAATGGATGTATCAAAAAGAGAATTTCTATGGAGTAGGGTACCAATACTATCTTCACGAAAGGGTTTGAAAATAGGAGCTTGGGCAGCAGTAGATGTAGCTTTGTGGGACATAGCAGGAAAAGCAGCCAATATGCCTATATATGAGCTACTGGGATCACAACGTGATTCCATTGATGCATACGCAACATACCCACCAAGACATATTGACTACAAAGGTTATGTAAAAGAAGCGGCAGAAATCATAAATAGCGGATTTAAAGCTTACAAAATTCACCCTGGAGTAATGGATACTAAAAATACTATAGAAATGGTTAATGAAGTCAGGAAAAGTGTTGGTCCAGACATAAAACTAATGTTTGACCCAAATTGTGGATATGACTATCGAAAAGCATATGACATAGGACAAGCCTTAGATGATAATAATTTCTACTGGTATGAAGATCCTGTTTCTCACAATGACATAGATGCAATATCAGAATTATCCAAAAGATTAAAAACACCCCTATGCATGAGTGACCAATCAGACAATCAATTTTTTTGGGGGGCCAATGCCATTAGAACTAAGTCAAATAGACTCATAAGAGGTTCAGCATCAAAGTTAGGTATAACTGGCCTAAAAAAATTATGCTCAGCAGCTGAAGCTTTTGGATATAACTGCGAAATCGGGACGGCTGGTAATTCAATACTGAACATAGCTAACTTACATGTCATATATTCCGTAAAAAATTGTAGTTTTTACGAATACTGGATGCCGACAGAAGCACATCAATTTGGATTAAAAAATGACATAACAGTAAATAATGAAGGTTCTATAAAAGCCACTAAATTACCCGGAATAGGCTACGAATTAGATTGGAATTATTTAAATGAAAAAACAGTACAAACTATTAAATAAGCAAATTAACTTGAGAAAATTACTTATTAAATAATAAGATAAATGATATCCAAGAAACCCATAAGTCAAAAGGGATACTTTCTAATCAGAAAAAATGATTAAATTATCAAACTAGTGCAATTTAATACTATGCTTGTTGGTATACCTGTATACGGTGGCGATTAGCTTCAGTAATATAGACTCGATTTTCATCATCTAGTTTAATTGAAACTGGAGACCAGAAGTACTTTTCAATATGAGCCGATTCACTATGAGGATCATTATCATCAAGAAAATCTAAGTCTATTTCCATGTTTGCAGAAAGACGAGCATCATTTTCTTCAGCATTATTGCTCAAAAATTCTCCTGCCCACTTAGAAACAGTAGCCTCTCCTCTCAAATTTTGAACCATAACTCCCTTATGGTTAATGATTTTGACTCTTTCATTCCCCCAGTCTGCTATATAAATTGTCCTATCATCATCTATCACAGCACTTGAAGGATATTTCAGTTCATAACTGGGGTTGGATTCATTGTCTATGACCGATAAAACTTCACCTTCTAGGGTTAATTCTTGTATACGGTTATTGCCCCAGTCTGCAATGCATAAAGTATTGTTTGGTGTCATTGATATTCCCCATGGTAGCTCGAACTCGCCCCTAGATTGACCTTGTTTACCAAAAGTGTCTAGATGAACACCTTCAATATTAAATTTCTGAATTCGATGATTTCTGGTATCTGAGATGTAGACATTATTATCAAAATCGATAGCTATTCCAGAAGGCCCATTAAGCTCTTTTATTCCTACTCCAGGACTTCCCCAGCGAGTCAAAAATGAACCATCCAAGTCAAATAAGTTTATTGTGTGCGTATAATCATCGCAGACTAGTAATTTGCCATCTTCTGTAGCAGCAATAGATGAAGGCGATTGTAGTTTTCCTTCAGAAGTACCGTAAGTTGCAAATGTTCCATAAAATTCACTTTCTAAATTGAGTGCAGTTACTCTAACTCCTCGCTCTCCAAAATTTCTAGACTTATTTGGAACATATATGCGACCGTTAGGAGCCATTACACTATCGGTTGGATATTCAAACCCTCTGCCTTCCATGGCTACAATTCCTAAAGTGAGCATGTATTCGATCATTTATATTCACTTAATAGAGTCATTATTAAATCCGTCGATTAGGCCAATTGAAATTCCTTGGAGGTTGTTATTAAGCGAATTATCCCCGTAATTTTCTTAACAGGATTATCAATTTCTTTAGCATATTCTACTAAAACATCTCTCGTTTGATTTGAAATCTCTAGATAACCAAGATGCTCAAGGCATTGTTCAATTATTTCCTCTTCAGAAATCAAATCAGTATTTTCCAGCATTAATGTGTCAACTATTTTCTGGATTCCAGGTTTTTGATAATCTCCGAGTTGCTCAGAAGCAAAGTTAATTCTTTCTACTAAAGTTCCAGTATCAACCCATTCTTTACCTTCATGCCATCCTTCTACACTTGATGGGTTGCTTAACTCTTGACCCATCCATACGATCTGTTGATATTTCGGGATCATTTCTCTATCAGGTATTTCAAATTGACCACTAAGCTTTATAACTGTTGATGCGAATTCCGCTGGGCCTTTTACTTTTTGATATCGTACATCTCTAGATTTAAAAAAGTCTGAATTAAAAAGAACTCTCAACATATCAGTTATGTTGTGATTTGAATCAAAATATGCTTTTACAAGTTGATCAATAGCTTTAGGATCCCTTGGTTCAACAGTCCCCCATGAAGGTACAGGAACTTCATCTGCTACAAAAAAGTGATACAAGTGTCTTGAAATGAATCTAGCAGTGCTTTCCTGTTCACATATTATTCGGATTATGTCATCACCGTTAAAACTTCCTGTTTGCCCCAAAAAAGTTCTTTCTGATGTGTCATGGTCATCCTCTCGATACTGAAAATGGTATGCGATTCTTCCATAAGGCCAGTCTGAATCTCTTTTAGCCCTGACCATCATGTATTCAGTATTTCCTATAGTCCATCCTGTAAATGCTCTAGCACACTCCTTTACATCTTCTTCGGTGTAATTTCCCACTCCCATTGAAAATAGTTCAAGCAGCTCGCGCCCCCAATTTTCATTCATTGCATCTTTATGGTTTTCTTGGTTATCTAACCAAACGATCATTGCAGGATCCCTAGAAAGTTGCAAAAGTAAATCATCAAGCCTACCTGTCCCATATTTTCGAAGCATATTTATCTGATCAAACAAGACCCTTCCATTAATTACTTTTGGAACTCCTGTAGCGAAAATACTATGCCATAGCAACGGGATTTTTTCTGTTAATGGATTAGCTGTGCTGATCATTCTATATAACCAATTGCGAGATGCTCCTGGAGCATTAATCATTCCTGAAGCTTCTGGGTCAAACCTTCTTACAAGATGATCACCCATCCAGTCATTGAAATTGGGTTTGAGAAGATATTCGACGGTATCTTCATATGAATTTCGCATATATTGTTGTAGCTCTTTCTTACTTGAACCAAACCCAGCTCTTCGTAGTAGGTGAGCTCTCAATTCATATTCTTGTTTATCAGAGACTACCATCATTTCAACCTGATTGAATTAATTTGATTGTATTTAAATCGCATAGTTTCAGATGGCTGTAATATATCAGAAGCATTAATAATAAGAAAATTGTGACTAATACTGATAGGTGGTGGAGCTGGCGAGAATCGAACTCGCTACCTCTTCAATGCCATTGAAGCGCTCTCCCAAATGAGCTACAGCCCCAAGAGCAAATGATTGTATCAGAATGAATACAATCTAGTAATAAAACAAATAAATCACAACACTTCTATAAGTTCAGTTTAGAAGCGTTGTGATTTATTTTCTAAAAACAATAATTGCTAAGATTCCGACCTAAGGTTGAAAACTCCAACAATCACAGTAGCTACTAAAGCAAAAATAAATGGAATAAATCCTACATCTTCTGGAACCACTCCTATGAGCAGGTGCATAATTAACATCAGAATTCCAGCAAGCAGTAAGATTCCTGAAGCTATTTTGTTAATTTTATTTTCAATCCAAAGAGAAGCTCCCAACAAAATGTTTCCAAAAGTCCATGCTAAAAATAATCCAGCAAACATGGAGTCGCTTACTGACCAAATCCACTCAGCTTCAAGCATGCTCTCGGTATCGCCAGCAATTACTGGAAAACCCATCCCCATAGAAAGCAATGCTATCGTACTCATTGCTCCAAATATCATGGTAGCTATAAAGGCTAAATTACCTTCTAAAGTTGAACTATCCACCTTTGACCATGCCAATAGAGCGGGTCCGGCTGCCAAGGAAATAAAAATGGCTGTGCCTAACACTGCAAATATAGAAACTGTGGATGTTTGAGTCATAATATTTGCTAATTCCTCTGCTGTAGTTTCAGAACTACCAATCACTACGTCCCAACCAATAATAAAAACTACAAAAAACAATATTGGACTCACAATTAACATCCAACTACTTAACGATTTGGAATTCATTTTTTCTCCTTTGATAAAACTAACAGAACTTCCTAAAGTATTGAAATATACGATTAAAAGCATCTTAAAATTCAATATACATATATGCAAAGTGTTTTCAAACCATTTTTTTGATCATTTGCATGCGAGGTATTTAAACGTATTTGTTTATTAAGATTGGTATTATTTGAAGATGAATTGGTTAATAGGATTTAAAATATTGGCAATTGGAAGTCTTGCTGGTAGTACCACAAGCTCCATTTTTATATTTGCTAACAAACTCCTAACAACAGACTCTAAATTAGATTTATGGGAATTTGGTATCACATTGAGTGTTCCGATTTTTGTCTCAATAATATTTTCCATAATAAGTAAAATGAAACTGATTATCTTGTTACCTATAACGTACATGACTTTATTAATTCCCACTTTAGGAGCCGTCTTTGGTTCTGCCGGATCAGAACCTTTCTGGCAGTTTTCTATACTTGGCTTTATAGGGGGCTTAAGTTGGAGCACACCTTTTGCTCTATGGTCAGGCTTAAGAACAAGGTAAACTTTTTGCTAACTGGATAAATTTAAGGATGTAAATTTCATCCTCAATTATCTTAACTACATATAAAAAATGAAAAACAGGCATGGGTTATTGCTAAACCCTATAATTTTGCATATAAGTATGAAACATACTACAAATAAAGTGGTAGAATCCAAATTTATAGTTGGAGGAGATCGTGACTAGCGCATTCTCAGGAATCAGAATAATAGATTTAAGTGATAAGACTGTTGGAAGTTATACTGGTCTGCTTTTGTGTGATATGGGAGCTGAAGTAATCAAAATTGAGGCTCATGAAAACACTTTAGATCCAAACGATAGATTTTTTAATAGAGGTAAAAAAAGTATATCGCTTGATGTCACTGATCAATCTAAAAGAGCTCAACTAGATCAATTAATTCAATCTGCAGATGTACTAATTTCAACAAGGCTTATTGATAATGCAAAAAGCTTAAAATTGGATTATGAAAATATAGCAAAAGTTAATCCATCCTTAATATATTGCTCAATACCTCCTTATGGTGATTCGGGCCCAATGGCTAACATCCCTGGAGACGATGGAACAATAGGAACTTACACAGGGATTCACGAAGGACAAGGAGGAGAAGTAGGCTCTCCAATTTATGTACAAGTTCCATTCGTAGATTACGGAACTGCATTTACTGCGTCATTAGCAATCTCAGCAGCACTTTTAGAAAGAGAATCTAGTGGTCAAGG
>NZWM01000055.1 GCA_002698365.1 Flavobacteriales bacterium
GAAAAGGGAAAATCGAAATACCTTTTAAATCAGAAAAAAAACTAAATGAAATCATTCAATTATTGCAATCTTTTTAAGAATATACTTTTATTAACCACATTCATTGGCTGTACTGCTTTTTCTCAAAACACAACTAATATATCACCAAAAAAAGCTACTATTCTATCAGCAAGCTGTCCTGGACTGGGACAAATTTATAATAAAAAATACTGGAAACCCCCCATAATATATTTAGCATTTGGAGGCACATTATATTATTATTTTGAATATGACAATAAATATAAAACATATAAAAATGCATACATAGCACGTACAGATGATGATGACAATACAATAGATGATTTTTCAAATTACACAAATAATAATCTAATTACTCTACAAGACTATTATCGCGACTCAAGAGATGTGGCTGGATTATTATTTATTTTGATATATATTTTAAACATTGTTGATGCATCAGTTGACGCTCATTTAATGAGTTATAATATAAATGATAATTTATCACTAAATTTAAAACCAAATCGATTAGATCATGAATTTGAAACATTTAATCTATCTCTAACGTATAATTTATCAAAATGAAAATTGGCATCATAGGATATGGGAAAATGGGCAGAGAAATAGAACAAGTAGCTCTCGAGCATGGGCATGTAATTATTTTTAAAATTAATTCCAAAAACACTCATGAATTAAATACTAAAAATCTGTCTGCAATTGATATAGCAATAGAATTTTCAACGCCAAAATCCGCATTTGAAAATATTTCGTTTTGTCTCATGAACAATACTCCAATTATATCTGGAACAACTGGTTGGATAAAAAAAATAGATCAAATACATACATTATGTAAAGAGAAAAAAGGAGCGTTTTTATATGCAGAAAATTTTAGTATTGGAATGAATATATTTTTTCAACTTAATAAATATTTAGCTGAATTGATGATTTTAAAAAATTATGATTTACAAATTACAGAAACACATCATGAAAGTAAAAAAGATACTCCTAGTGGGACTGCAATTAAAATTGAAAGTGACATAAAAAAATCGTTAAAGAAAGATGGTGAAATTCCAATAAAATCAAATAGAATTGGCAATATAAAAGGAGAACACGAAGTAGAATACTTTGCAGAATCTGACTCCATACATATAAAACACACTGCACATAATAGAAAAGGATTTGCAAAAGGTGTTATATTAGCAACAGAATTTCTTGAAAATAAAACCGGCATTTTCTCTATGAGAGATGTTATTAAAAATTAATAAGCATGTTTTTCATTTCCCTAATCACATACTTCATAGCTATTTATCTTATTTATTTTAAGAACATAGTATGGAAACCCATCCTTACTGCTATAGCAACAATTATTTTAATAAGTTCTGCTATTTTTTCAATAGAAATAGCAAAACAATATGCTATTTTTTTAATCATAATCTATCTAACTAGTATATTTATTAAACTTACTGCTCGCTTTATCTGGCAAATAGTAAAATCTATCGACCACAGACGAAAATTCATTACCTGCTTTTTATATCTACTGCTCTACTGTTTGGCATTATTTTTAATAATCAACACCACAAAACAAGAATGGTTAAATTGGTTTTACTTTCTAATATACTTCCCATTAGACTATTACTACTTTCAATTTATTCCATGGCCTGATCAAAAAGAAAAACAAGAAAAAATTTCTAAACAAGATGAGTGGGAAGAAGGAATTACATTTGCCATTATCGCCGCAACCTTAATTCATGTGTTCTTTTTACAACCATTTACAATACCTACTTCATCAATGGAGAAAAGTATGTTAGTTGGAGATTTCCTAATTGTAAGTAAAGTTAATTATGGTGCAAATATCCCAAATACACCTCTTTTTCTTCCTTTCATGCATCAAAAAATACCGGGCACGAAAAACACCCCATCATATTCAAAATTAATACAACTTGGATATAACAGACTACCTGGATTTCAATCAGTTCAAAATAATGATATTGTCGTGTTTAATTTCCCTGTAGATACACTGAGAGAAAGCATTCCATTTGACAAAAAAATGAACTACGTAAAAAGATGTGTCGGTGTCGCAGGCGATTCATTAATGATAATCGAAAAAGATATTTATATCAATGGTGAAAAATTAATAAATACAGAAAATATTATAACACAATTTCAATACATTATTCAACCTAAAGATAGTGTTTATGTTGGCTCTAATGTGATGAGTAGCCTAGAGCAACTACTAATAGAAAATGATATAGAGACATATGCACAATACAGCTCACAACAAGGATATAGCAAATTAATGAAGTTAAATGAAAAAAGAAAAAATGAAAGAAAATATGGACCATTGAAAAACACTGGGTTTTTTATTGTCTTCTTAACAGATGATGAAAAAAGAATTATAGAAAAAACAGTAAGTAAATGGTTTGTTTTTTCAGAACAGGAATTTGACAAAAACCTTTTTCCAAAAACTCTAATAAAAGACTGGACAGCCAATAACTACGGCCCCATATATATCCCAAAAAAAGGAGACATCTTAGCATTGAACAAAGAAAATATTCATTTTTATAAAAAAATAATTGAAGATTATGAAAATAATAAGTTAGAAATTTCACATAATGATGTTATCACTATTAACGAACAAACTACAACAAGTTATGAGGTGAAAATGAATTATTACTGGATGATGGGTGACAATAGACATAATTCTGAAGACTCTAGGGTCTGGGGATTTGTTCCAGAAAACCACATTGTGGGTAAACCCATATTCACCTGGCTCAGCATTAACTTTAATGCAATAAATAAAAAAAGTTTTATAGATAAAATGGGATTTATTAGATGGGAAAGATCACCAATTATATGGATATTATTTACCATATTTATAATTAATCGAGGAAAGCGTTTTTTAAAATCAAAACAAGCAGCTAGTAAATAATTGTTAGATTAAATAAAAATTGTGAGACAAAATACTCGGTCAATTATTCTTTCTACGGCTTATTTTCCACCAATTCAGTATTTTCAATGTTGTGTGAAACACAAGAGAATTCATATAGAGCATAATGAATACTACAAACGACACAGTACACGAAACCGATGCACGATACTAGGTGCAAATGGCCCATTATTATTAACAGTACCTATTCATAGTTCTTCAAAAGAATTAATAAAAAATATTCGTATTGCGCATGAAAGTTGGAGAAAAAATCACATAAATAGTCTAAAATCTGCCTATGGTTCATCACCCTTTTTTATTTATTATTTTGAAGACATAAAAAAGATTATAAATAAAAAGCATAATTTTTTAATTGATTTAAACATGGATATTTTATATTATTTTTCAAACGAGTTACAATTAAATAATTGTATAGAGTACACTGAAAAATACATAAGAAATTATCCTGAAGACATAGAAGACCAACGACATGTAACACAAAAAATTAGCAAGCAAAAAAAATATCATCAAGTTTTTGGAGAAAATTTCATCAAGAATCTCAGTATAATAGACCTTATTTTTAACATAGGACCAAAAGCAAAAGAATATATATGTGTATGATCACAACTAATTATTATCTTTAACATAAGTATGAATAAAAAAATCGATATCAAATTCAATAAAAATGAAGATAATTTGAAGCTCTTAGTTTCGGAGATGAAACAAAAAAAAGATATTATCAAATTAGGAGGAGGGGCATCTAGTATTGAAAAACAACATAAAAAAGGTAAATTAACAGCACGAGAAAGAATCAGAAATCTGCTGGACGAAAATGCAGAATACATAGAAATAGGAACATTTGCTGCTTACGATTTGTACACAGAATTTGGAGGGTGTCCAGCTGCAGGTGTAGTAGTTGTGATTGGTAAAATTCATAGAAAAACATGTATTATAGTTGCAAGTGATGCTACAGTTAAAGCTGGAGCATGGTTTCCTATGACTGCAACAAAAAATTTGCGAGCACAAGAATTTTGTATGACAAACAAAATACCTATTATTTATTTAGTTGATAGTGCTGGAGTTTTTTTACCTCTTCAAGATCAAATATTTCCAGATAAAGAGCATTTTGGCAGACAATTTAGAAATAATGCAAAAATATCCGCCATGGGAATATCGCAAATATCAGCAATAATGGGTAGTTGTGTTGCAGGTGGTGCATATTTACCAATCATGAGTGATGAAGCACTAATTGTAGAAAAAACAGGAAGCGTTTTTTTGGCAGGCTCACATTTAGTGAAAGCTGCAATTGGGGAAGATATAGAAAATGAAAAATTAGGTGGAGCTGATACTCATTGTGATATTTCTGGAGTAACAGACTATAAGTGTAAGGATGATAATGAAGCAATTGAAATTATCCGAGATTTAATTAGTGTCACTGAGCACCAACCTAAAAATTTGTTTTCTAGAATTGAAAGTAAAGAACCAAAAAAGAAAATAGATGAAATTTATGGAATACTTCCAAAAAATCGTGATGAAGCATATAACATGAAGGATATTATTGACCGACTTATAGATGATAGTTTTTTCAGAGAATATAAAGCAGATTATGGAAAAACATTAATTTGTGGATATGCAAGAATCGATGGCTGGTCTGTAGGAATCATTGCTAACCAAAGAAAAATAGTAAAAACAGGAAAAGGAGAAATGCAATTAGGTGGTGTGATATATTCAGACTCTGCAGATAAATCAGCGAGATTTATTATGAATTGTAATCAAAAAAATATTCCTTTATTATTTATCCAAGATGTAAATGGATTTATGGTAGGATCCAGATCAGAACATAATGGGATCATAAAGGATGGAGCTAAGATGGTAAATGCAATGGCTAATAGTGTCGTCCCAAAATTTACAATCATTATTGGGAATTCATATGGTGCAGGAAATTATGCTATGTGTGGAAAAGCATATGATCCTAACTTAATCTTAGCATGGCCAACAGCAAGAATGGCAGTTATGGGTGGAGAGCAAGCAGCAAAAGTATTACTTAATCTCGAAGAGAATAAATTAAAAAAAGAAGGAAAAACTTTAAACCCCACAGAAAAAGATAATCTTTTACGATCAATTCAAATGAAATACAATAATCAAATGAGTCCATATTATGCAGCTTCTAGAATGTGGGTCGATGAGATTATTGACCCAAAAGATACTAGAAAACATATTTCTATGGGTATAGAAGCCGCAACATATAATTCTAAAAAAGATTTTAAAACTGGAGTAATCCAAACATAAATCATTTATTTCTTTATAAAAAAGAAGTATCTTTATTGGAGATTTTTAATCTGATTATGATAACAATTCAATTTCCTGACAATACTATAAAAAAATTTCCAAAAGGAACAACTGCTCTTGATATTGCAAAAGATATTAGTGAAGGATTAGCAAGAAATATCCTCGCAGCCAAAATTAATGGAGTAATAACTGACGTAAAAAAACCATTAAAATCAGATCAAAAAATTGATTTAGAACTATTAACATGGAAAGATGATGGTGGGAAGTCAACGATGTGGCACTCTAGTGCGCATTTATTAGCAGAAGCAATTCAACACTATTACCCAAGTGCTAAATTTGCAATTGGCCCACCTGTAGAAAATGGTTTTTATTATGACATTGAATTTCCAAAAGACATCAGTTTTTCATCAGAAGATTTTTTAAAAATTGAAAAAAAAATACTCGAATTAGCAAGAGAAAAAAATGAATACATTCTAACCGAAATTTCAAAGAAAGATGCGATTTCTTATTTCAAGAAAAAAGAAAATAATTATAAATTAGAATTACTGGAAGACTTAAAAGATGGTGACATCACATTTTATCAACAAGGTGGATTCATTGACTTATGTAAAGGACCACATATTCCAAATACTAGTTTCATAAAAGCAGTGAAATTAATTAATGTAGCTGGAGCATATTGGAAAGGTGATGAAAAGAACAAACAGTTAACTCGAATTTATGGAATTACGTTTCCTAAACAAAAAGAATTAACTGAATATTTAATAAAATTAGAAGAAGCTAAAAAACGAGATCATAGAAAAATTGGGAAAAACATGTCCTTATTTATGTTTTCAAATAAAGTTGGACAAGGCTTACCGCTTTGGCTACCAAAAGGAGCATATTTAAGAAACAAATTAATTGATTTCATGCAAAATACTCAGCTGAATTTTGGCTATCTCCCTGTAATAACACCACATATTGGCTCCAAAGATTTATATGTTTGTTCGGGACATTATGAGAAATATGGCGAAGATTCTTTTCAGCCTATTAAAACTCCTAATGTAAATGAAGAATTTTTCTTAAAACCAATGAACTGCCCTCATCATTGTGAAATATATAAATCTGAACCAAGATCATATAAAGATTTACCACTTCGATTTGCTGAATTTGGTACAGTATACCGTTATGAACAAAGCGGAGAATTACATGGATTAACAAGAGTCAGGGGATTTACACAAGATGACGCTCATATTTTTGTCACACCAGATCAAGTACAAGATGAATTTGAAGCAGTCATAGATTTAGTATTATATGTATTAAAAGCAATGGGCTTTAAAGACTATATTGTACAGATTTCCCTAAGAGATAAAAATAATAAAGAAAAATATATAGGAAGTGAGGCTAACTGGGAATTAGCTGAAAAATCCATCATTCAATCTGCCAAAAACAAAAAACTAACACCTATCATTGAATATGGTGAAGCTGCATTTTATGGGCCAAAATTAGACTTTATGATAAAGGATGCAATAGGTAGAAAATGGCAACTAGGTACAATTCAAGTAGATTACAATTTACCTGAAAGATTTAACTTAGAATATAAAGGGTCCGACGATAAAATGCATCAACCTGTCATGATTCATAGAGCTCCATTCGGATCATTAGAAAGATTTATTGCATTATTAATCGAACATACCTCGGGGCAATTTCCACTTTGGCTAACCCCAGAACAAATAATTATTTTACCGATAAGTAAAAAATATAATGAATACTGCCGGAAACTTTTAAATTCGCTAAAAAATTACGATATTCGCGGGCACGTTGATGACAGAAATGAAACAACTGGCAAAAAAATAAGAGATGCAGAGATGAATAAAATCCCTTATATGTTAATTATAGGAGAAAAAGAAGTAAAAGAAGAATTAATGTCAGTCAGAGAACATGGAGGTAATAATTTAGGAGCAATGAGCACAACACAATTAACAACGTTAATAAAATCGAAGATTTCGAAAGAATTAGGAAAAGAATAATTATTAATTAAAATAAAAAAGTTATAGTAGTAAAAAGACGAAATAGAGGGAGGAAGCCTTGGAGAATTAAAAAAGAAAACCCCCATAAAATAAATAATTTCATTACAGCAGATAGAATCCGATTAGTCGGAGATAACATAGAAAATGCTGTTTGCTCAAAAATGGAAGGGTTAAAAAAAGCACAAGAATTGGGGCTAGATTTAGTAGAAATATCTGCAAAATCAGATCCCCCAATTTGTAAAATTATTAATTATAGTAAGTTTCTTTACGACCAGAAGAAGAAACAAAAAGAAATCAAATCTAAAACAGCCAAAGTGGTGATGAAAGAAATTAGATTTGGGCCTAATACAGAAACACATGATTATAATTTTAAATTAAATCATGCTAAAAAATTTATAGAAGATGGTTGCAAATTGAAATCATATGTTTTTTTTAAAGGAAGATCCATTATTCATAAAGAACGTGGAGAAATCTTACTCTTAAAATTAGCACAAGATTTAGAAGAAATTGCAAAAGTAGATCAAATGCCAAAATTAGAAGGGAAACGAATGATTATGTTATTGTCTCCTTTAGTGAAAAAATAAAATGTGTAGTTATGCCAAAAATGAAAACAAACTCAAGTGCAAAAAAAAGATTTTCCGTAACTAGTAGTGGAAAAATAAAAAGAAAGCATGCATTTAAAAGTCATATTTTAACAAAAAAAACAACTAAACAAAAACGTAGACTAACAAACACAGGTTTAGTTGATAAATCTGACTTAAAAAATGTAAAACAACAATTAGGAATGAAATAAAAGTAATAACCATGTAATCAGTCAAGAAAAGTATCTCAATTGAGATCACTGCTTACAAAAAAAAAGAAAACTATGCCTAGATCAGTTAATTCAGTTGCTGCAAAAGCAAGAAGAAAAAAAATTTTAAAACAAGCTAAAGGTTATTTTGGTCGAAGAAAAAATGTATTTACAGTTGCAAAAAATGCAGTTGAAAAAGCATTAACATATGCATACCGAGACCGTAAAGTCAACAAACGTAATTTTCGATCTTTATGGATACAAAGAATAAATGCTGGCGCTAGAGAACATGGCTTGTCGTATTCTCAATTTATGGGGCTAATTAAAAGTAAAAATATTGATTTAAATCGAAAAGTGCTTGCAGACTTGGCTATGAACCATAAAGAAATATTCCAAGCACTTATAGAAGATTTGAAAAAATAATCATTTATTTAAACCTTCTAAAGCCGGAATATATGATGGATTTAACATAAGACAGTTTTTCCAATCAATATTCGCTTTGGCACTATTACCACTTAATTCATGCACATAAGCTCGAGCATGATAACCCATCAAAAACGAGTTGTCTAAAGCAATTGCTTTTGTGAAGTATGCAATACTATTATCATAGTCCTTTAATTGCATGCTACAGAATCCCATATTATAATAATTTTGTTTTTTAGTAGCATCTATATTCACCGCTATATTATAGTATTCTAATGCTTGACTATATTGAAGTAAATTCTGTTTATGTTTTCCAAAATTATAATATACTTGGAAATCTTCTGGATACAAATTGATAATTTTTTTAAAATATTCTTCTGCTAACTCTGAATTAAAATATGTATTAAAGCCAGAAGTGTCACTGTATATAACTGAAAATAACGATAAAATTTCTTTGTCGTTTGGATCAATTTCAACTAGATGATTTAAAGCCAAAATAGCTGAATCATATTCACGTAGTTCTTTTAAATAGGCAATTAAAGGAATAGAGAGTAGTCCATTATTCAACAATGATAATGTATCAATCATTGCTTTACAATTACGATCTTTTACTGCACACAGCAGTTCAGTTAAATTTGTACGACACCGAATATTATTAGGATCGAGCTTGACACATCTCTCCCAGCTTTCTTTTGATATTCTCGTTTGATTTAGTTTGTAATAAAGATCACCTCTAATTAATAACAACTCTATATCATTTTTAAAAATTGCATACGCAGCATCTATATCTTTTCTGGCTAAATCTAATTCATTATTCTCCAAATAACTAGAAGCACGTTGTTTTAATAATCCAATATTAAGGGAGTCTTTATCAAGAAGTACTGACAAAGAATCTAAATGTGAAATTTGATTTTCTCTAGTGGAATATTTACATCCAAAAAAAAATAAAATACATAAAGTAAATACTATATGCTTCATGGAAACGTCCTCTATTAAGACAATGATTCTTTTATTTTATGTTCTAACTCAGCAGATAACTCAGGATTATCTTTTAAAATTTTTCTAACGGCTTCTCTACCCTGGCCCAATTTAGTTCCATTATAGCTAAACCATGATCCACTTTTTTCCACCACACCATACTCTACACCTAAGTCAATGATTTCACCTGTTTTAGAAATGCCCTCACCATACATAATATCAAACTGTGCACCTCTGAATGGTGCAGCAACCTTGTTCTTTACAATCTTCACTCTAGTTCTATTCCCTATTGTTTTATCTCCATCTTTTATCTGGGTACTTCGTCGAATATCTATTCTAACAGATGAATAAAATTTCAAAGCATTACCACCAGTTGTGGTTTCCGGATTACCAAACATAACTCCAATTTTTTCTCTTAACTGATTAATAAATACACAAATACACCCTGTCTTACTAATAGTTCCAGTCATTTTTCTTAATGCTTGAGACATCAACCTTGCCTGCAAACCTAATTTTGAGTCACCCATCTCCCCCTCAATCTCACTTTTCGGGGTTAATGCTGCCACAGAATCTATAACTAAAATATCTATTGCAGCTGATCGAATTAAATTATCAGCTATTTCGAGTGCTTGTTCTCCACAATCTGGTTGAGATATTAATAAATTATCAATATCAACACCTAATTTTTGTGCATAAAAACGATCAAAAGCATGCTCAGCATCTATAAAGGCTGCAATACCACCTCTTTTTTGTGCTTCTGCTATAGCATGCAATGTTAAAGTAGTTTTTCCAGAAGATTCTGGTCCATATATTTCAATCACTCTACCTCTTGGAAGACCACCAACTCCAAGGGCCATATCAATTCCAATTGAACCAGTTGAAATAGCATCAACATCTTCAACTGGAGCATCTCCTAATTTCATGATAGTCCCTTTACCATATGTTTTGTTGATTTTTTCAGTAACAAGTGCTAATGCATTACTTTTTAATTCGGCTTCTTTACTCATAATTGTTTTATTTATATGATTCTAATATTTGTTTAGCATGATTTTTTGTATCTACTTTTTTGAATATTTTTTCAATGATTTGATTTTCATTAATCACAAATGTGATTCTATGGACACCTTCATATTCTCTTCCCATAAACTTTTTAGGGCCAAAAACACCATAATTCATACACATTTTCTTATCTACATCTGCAATTAGATTAAAACCTAAATTAAATTTAGAAATAAATTTTTGATGAGACTCTACATTATCTGGACTCACACCTAATACATCAAAGCCCTTTTTATGTAATTCAGAATAATTTTCAGTAAGATTACAAGATTCTGCAGTACACCCGGGAGTGTTATCTTTAGGATAAAAATATAATATCAGCTTCTTACCTTTGTAATCTGAAAGAGATAACTGATTACTATTTTGATCTAATCCTAAGAAAGCTGGCGCCTTATCGCCGATATTTAAATGTGTCATGAAAAAGATTTTTTATTTATTTAAATGTAATAAATCAATATTTATTTTCTTACTCAAAAAGCGATTTTCTGCCAACAATACTGCAAATAGGACAATCTTTAGGATTATGTGTTCTCGCTGGACAGTATTCTCTTCCAAAATAAATTATTTGCAAGTGTAATTTATTCCATAGCTCTTTAGGAAAAATCTTTTTACAATCTTTTTCGGTTTCTTTAACATTTTTCCCACTACTTATACCCCATCTATAACTCAATCTATGAATATGTGTATCAACTGGGAACGCAGGAACGCCAAAAGCTTGAGACATAACTACTGAGGCTGTTTTATGACCCACTCCTGGAAAACTTTCAAGATCATCAAAGTTATCCGGCACAATTGAATTATATTGACTCACTAGTAACTGGGATAACATATATATTGCTTTAGATTTTTGAGGAGATAAACCACAGGGCTTAATAATGGAACGAATTTCATCAACAGAAAGCAAAATCATATCATCTGGATTATCAGCCAATTTAAATAAAGCTGGAGTAACTTGATTGACTCGTTCATCAGTACATCTTGCTGATAACAAAACCGCAATCAGCAAAGTGTATGGATTTTTATGTTGTAAAGGTATTGGAGGTTTTGGGTATAAATCCTCTAATTTTTCAACAATAAAACAAGCTTTTTCCTTTTTATTCATAGAACAAATACTCCATACTAAAGTAATAAAATATTTAATTCAAAATAATTGTGTCATTATCATCTTTATTAGAAATAATAAATAAAGATTTAGAATAATCTATCAAATATTTATTTTCATTCAAATATGATGAGGAGTCATCAAGTGCATCTAAGTGGCACAGCTCCTGTTCTAAGAATTCAATAATTTTTTTGTTTTTTTGTTTTCTTAAATAAGTAAATATATTCATAGGCATATCATTTAAATACAACAACGAACTATTTACATGATTTATTGTGACATAAAAAAAATATTTAATCTAAATATAAGACAACACCTTCTTTATTAATTATCTTTCTCAGATTAATTAGTGCATATCGCATTCTTCCTAAAGCTGTATTAATACTGATATTACATGTTTCTGCAATTTCATTAAAACTCATATTAGAATAATAACGCATTTTCACAACTTCCCTTTGAAGAGGAGGAAGTTTACATATGACCTTTTTAACATCAGATAATATTTTATCTTTTATCATTTCTTGCTCAACACTATCAGCAGAATCTTTTACAATGTCAAACACATTAAAATCATCCTTAGATCTAATAAATTTAGTTTTTCTAATCTTTCGAAAATGATCAATAGATAAATTATAAGCAATCCGCATCACCCAAGGCAAAAATTTTCCTTGTTCATTATATCTGCCTTTTTTTAAAGTTTTTATAACTTTTAAAAAAGTTTCTTGGAAAATATCTTCCGCAAGAGCCTTGTCTCTAACTTTAGAAATGATAAAACCCAAAAGCCTAGATTTGTGTCTATTTATTAAAACATTAAGTGAAGATTCATTGCCGCCTATATATGAACAAACTAATTGCTCATCTTTAATTGAATTCATAGCCATATATTACTTATTTAGTTAAAAAATTTAAAAAAAGTAAATATATTTCTATAGGCAAAAAATTAATTTATAAGAGCAAATATACATAAAATATTTAACATGATTTTTAACATATATATTTTAACGGAAAATAATTAATACATTTACTGATATGATTTTAAGAATAATAATAACAGGATATTCGATTTTATTTATAGCAATTTTAGCAAATTTAATAGCAGATTATTTTAACCTGACTACTTGGTATAAATTCTTACAGAAAATAATAAAAACAAGTTTAAAACACACTATAAGCACACAAAGCATATTTAGTATATTATGGTTATTTATATTATACCCAGCTCTACTTTCATTAGGATATTTATTAGGCGACAAAATATATAACTTATTGAACACATGATATGACAGAAAAGAATAAAATTATAATAAAAGGAGCACGATTAAATAATTTAAAAAATATTTCAATTAATATTCCAAAAAACAAACTAGTAGTAATTACTGGTGTATCTGGTTCAGGGAAATCAACATTAGCTTATGATACTATTTATGCTGAATCACAAAGACGTTACGTCGAAAGCTTGTCATCTTATGCAAGACAATTTTTAAAAAGCCACAACAAACCTGAATTTGATGAAATCAAAGGTTTATCACCGTCAATTGCTATACAAAATAAAACGAGCATTAATAATGCAAGATCTACAGTGGGTACCATAACTGAAATTTATCATTACATCACATTACTATATGAAAAGCTAGGTGAGATTTACTCACCAATTAGCGGCAAAAAAGTGAAAATCCATACATTTTCAGATTTAAAAAAATATATTTCTACATTTAAAACTAATACTAAATTTTTAATATGCTGCCCCATTAAAAAGGAACAGATAAAACAACTAGAACAAGAAGGATATTCACGAATTATCATCAATGAAGATATTATCACAATAAAGGAACTAAAAAACCCGGCAAAAAACATCAAATTAGTAATTGATAGATTAAAATTTCATAACAATTCCGATTTCTATTTTATACTACGTGAAGCATTTCAAAAAGCTATAGAAATTGGTGATGGGGAATGTGAAATTTATAACCAAAATGGAATTTTTTTAAAAAACCTGAACACAAAATTAAAATTAGATAAAATCACTTTCCACACACCAAGTAAAGATTTATTTAATTTTAACAACCCATATGGAGCATGTGTGACTTGCAATGGTCATGGCGACCTTATTGACATTGATGAAGAAAAAGTCATACCTAATCAAAAACTAACTATTCTTCAAAATGCTATACATCCATGGAAAAATGGAAAAATGGAAAAATGGAAAAACGCATTAATTAAAGAAGCTCAACAAATCAAATTCCCGATTGATAAAAAATATTTTGAATTGACCGAAATAGAAAAAAAAATACTATGGGACGGAAAAAATAATTGGAAAGGAATTAATGCATTTTTTGATTTTTTACAAAGAAAATCTTATAAAATACAATATCGAATTATGCTAGCCAGATACAGAGGGCTATCAAAGTGTAAAAAATGCAATGGGACAAGATTAAAACCAGAAAGTCAATATATTTTAATTAATAAAAAAAGTATTGGGGAAATTACAAATTTATCCATGATAAAATTGTTAGAATTCATTAATGGAATTTCTACTAACAAACATAAAACAAAAATCATAAATAAAATACAGGAGGAAATTACCCATCGTATTAAAACGCTTATCAATCTTGGCTTAGATTATCTAACATTAAATAGGAAATCGAATTCTTTATCTGGAGGGGAAAATCAAAGAATTAATATAGCAAAAGCAATTGGCAGTGTACTAGTTGGTTCAATATACATTTTAGATGAACCCACTATTGGATTACATGCTAGAGATACCAACAAGTTATTGCGTGTCTTGTGGCAATTAAAAGAACTTGGAAACTCAGTTATTGTTGTAGAACATGATAAAAATATTATTAAACATTGTGATTACATTATTGACCTGGGACCAAAAGCCGGATTAAACGGAGGTGAAATTATATATCATGGTAAGATTAAAAAAAATGTGACTAATAGTTTAACACTGCAATATATTAACAATCAAGAAAAAATTAGACGCATATCAGAAATGCGAACTCCAACAAATTTTATAAAAATAAATAGCATTAATAAACATAATCTAAAAAACCTTAACGCAAAGATACCAATGCACGTTTTTACAGCCATTACAGGTGTAAGTGGTTCAGGGAAAAGCACACTATTAAAAGAGATAATACTACCAGCTATAAAAAGAAAATTGAAAGACTACAACTTCAAAACACCAAATTGCGATGCTATTAATGTGGATTTAGGTGATATTGAAAACATAGAATTTATAGATCAACATTCCATCAAAAAATCATCTACATCAACACCAATTACATATATCAAAGCTTTTGATCATATTAGACATCTATTCGCATCACAGCCTCTTTCTAAAATAAATAACTTAAGAGGTACAGATTTTTCATTTAACACTTCTGGTGGACGATGTGAAAACTGCAAGGGAAAAGGCCATGTAATTATAGAAATGCAATTTTTAGCAGATATAAAAATCACATGTGAAGAATGTAAGGGGATGAGATATAAAGAAAAAGTACTAAATATTCTATTCGAACATGTCAATATTAGTCAATTATTAGACTACACTATCCAGGAAGGGTATAATTTTTTTAATGAACATAATCAAACAAGAATTAGCTCTCAAATGGAAGAACTACTGAATGTGGGATTAGGTTATTTAAAATTAGGACAAGGAATCAATACACTGAGTTCTGGTGAATTACAAAGATTAAAATTAGCATCCTTTCTAACAAACAAAACTAAAAAATCCATTTTTATTTTTGACGAACCAACCAGAGGATTACATTTCCATGATGTAAACATATTATTAAAAGCTCTTGAAAATCTAGTGCAAAATGGTAACACTGTCATTGTTATTGAACATAATATTGACATTATTAAAAATGTAGACTGGGTCATCGATTTAGGACCAGATGGCGGTGAGAACGGTGGGCAAATAATATTCTCTGGAACACCAAAAAAATTATCAAAAGAAAAATCACATACCGGGCTTGCTCTACAAGAAGAAATTAATCATTAATAAACTGTTGGTAATAATAATTAGCATATTTACCATTTAAATTCAGTAATTTTTCATGCGTACCCATCTCAATTAAATCGCCCTTTTCTAACAATAAAATATTATCCGCAGATTTAATTGTAGATAAACGATGTGCAATTATAATAGATGTTCGACCCTGTGTTAACCGTTTAATTGCTCTTTGTATTAATCTATCTGTTTCAGGATCCATAGAAGAAGTAGCTTCATCTAAAATAAGATATGGAGGATTAATTAGGTAAGTTCTCAAAAATGAGATTAATTGTTTTTCTCCTTGAGATAGTCCTACACCTCTTTCACCAATATGATAATTATAATTATCAGGAAATTTGTAAATGAAATCTTCTAAACCAACCTTTTTGACAGCATCATATACTTCCTGATCAGAAAATTCATTGAAAAATTTAATATTATTCATTAATGTATCTGAAAGAAAAAAACTGTTCTGCAAAACTATACCTACACTTAAACGTAATTGATTCATATTTATGTTATTAATATCCTCATCATCAATGAATATAGTTTTATTTTTAACAGCATACCACTTCATAATTAAATTAACAAGAGTTGTCTTCCCTGAACCTGTAGATCCAATAATTGCTACGGTCTCATTTGCTTGAATTTTAAAACTAATATTTTTTAAAACAGGCTCATTTTCTTTATACTCAAAATTTACATTTTTAAATACTATATCTCCTACTGATAATTTATCCTTCAATACAGGAACATCTACTTCATAATTTTTAGATTCTAAAACATTAAATACTCTACGAACAGCAACAACCCCCATCTGCAAAATATTAAACTTATCTGCCATTGACCTTAATGGTCTAAATAACATATTAATAAATAAAATAAATGCTATCAACTCCCCTATTGTAACATTTCCAACAGAAACCACATTAAGAGCACCATACCAAACCAACAACCCCATTGCTATAGCTGCACACACATCTATAACAGGCAAAAAAATAGAGAAATAAAACACTGTTTTTATATGTGCGTCTCTGTGCGCTAAGTTCAATTTTTCAAACTTGTCAAATTGTTCTTTTTCTTGTCCGAATAACTGCACTACAGGCATTCCAATAATATGTTCGTATACAAAAGTATTTATTTTAGATATGTATTTTCTTACATCTACAAAAGCTAAATGCATATGTCGTTGAAAAATAATGGTCGAAAATATTAAAAACGGCAAACATACCAAACTAATTAAAGCTAACTCCCAACTCATCAAAAACATGCAGACAATAATTAATAACATTTTAAACAAATCCCCAAAAAAAACTAATAAACCTTGTGAAAAAATCGAAGCAATTGCTTCGATATCTGAAACAACTCTAGTGATAAGTTGTCCAACAGGGGTCTTGTCAAAATATCTTACTTGAAATCTTAATATTGTGAAAAAAACCTTAGATCGCAATTTTTGAATAATTTTTTGCGCTAAATAATTTGACCTATAAACAAAAACAAATTGCAAAAAAGCTTCAAAAAATAAACAAAATAAAATAATCAACATAATATTCATTAAACCTTGCACATCACTATTCATAATATAATTATCAAATGCATATTGGATTAATAATGGTCTAATTGTAGATAATACACCAAAACATATAGACACAAGAATTGTAGCAAAAAAAAGAAATCTATAGATCTTTACGTAAGGCCATAATTTAAATAAAAATTTAAAATCCAATGCTTTCACAACTTAAATAATTTTGGGTATTCAACATCTATTAAATATAAACCAGATGCTGGGACTGAAACACCAGCTTGAGATCGATCACAACTACGCATAATATTAGAAAAAGTATTTATAGATATTTTTTTCAAACCAACATCAATTAATGTACCAACAATACACCTGACCATATTATATAAAAATCTATCTGATTCAATGGAGAAGATAAGCATGTTTTTACTCTTCATCCAATAAGCTGATTTAACTACACATATTGGATTGTCTGAATTTAATTTAGAAAAGGCACTAAAATTGTTCTTACCTATTAATAAAGAAGCTGCTTCATTCATGGACTTAAGATCTATTTTTTTAGAAAAAAAATATGATCTATTAATTAAAAATGGATCTTTCTTGGTAGAAATCCAATATTCATATTTTCTTGAAATAGCAGAAAAACGTGCATGGAAATCATTTGAAATAATTTGAATATTATTAATAACAATATCTTCTGACAAGAACCTATTCAGCCTATAAACTAAATCTGCACAATCTGTTTTTTGATAATCAAAATGTGCAAAAAAATTGACTGCATGTACACCGGCATCTGTTCTACCTGCACCCACCATCAACTTAATATCTGTATTTAAAATACAATGTAAACCTGCCATAATATCGCCCTGAATACTTTTAGCATTATTTTGAATCTGCCAGCCTGAGTAATGAGTTCCTAAATAAGAAAGATTGATTACATATCGATATTCATAATTAATAGTCATTTAAAAAAATTTTTATAAAAATAATGATAAATTATAACCATATTTATAAAAATAGACATGAAAAAAATTGCTATAATATCCGACACTCATAGTTTCTGGGACACAAAAATATATAATTTAATTCATGAATGCGATGAGGTATGGCATGCTGGTGATTTTGGATATAGTGAAGAGATAGAACAAAACATACAAAAATTTAACATCAAAGGAGTTTATGGAAATATTGATGGACAAGAAATAAGAAAAAGATATTCGAAAACACTTAGGTTCTATTGTGAAAAGGTCAAAGTACTCATAACTCATATTGGAGGTTATCCTAATAAATATCGGCCAGAAATAAAAGAAGAAATCGAAAAATATAGGCCTAACTTATATATCTGTGGTCATTCACACATATTAAAAATCATGTATGACAAAAAGCATAATTTATTACATATAAATCCTGGTGCTGCTGGAAAAGAAGGATTTCACAAAGTCCGTACGATGGTACTTTTGGAAATACATGGGAAAGAAATTAAAAATATCCAAGTTGCAGAATTAGGACCACGAGTTAAATCAACGAAGTCTATTAATTGAATTAATTAAATCTTCGTCTTGCTTCATTTTTTTTCTTGCAGCATATAATAAAAAACAACAAATAAACGGATTTAAGATTGCAGCATATAATAAAATCTCCAGTAAAGTAGAATCCAATAGATTTATTAAATCAAATAACACAATTGAAAAATAGAACATTGAATAAATCAGCATAAAAAGACTTAAATAAAATGATAAACTAGTTAACTTAATTTGCATAGATCTATTTTTAAAAAAGAAAATTGCAATTAGCGATATTATAGAAATAATTAAAGGAATAAGAGCTGTAACCTGTAATAAAACATTTATTAAATCACTACTACTAAAAAGTTTATCCTTTAAAAAAACAAAACCTTGTTCATACCAACTGCAGCCAAAAAACCAGTATGTAAAATAAAAAAAAGATGCCAAAAATAGGTATATAGACTGAACACGCTGAATCATATAATTATATTTTTTTTTGCAATATATATAATTATTAAAAAATTGTTGTATAATTGCAGTGCTATTGTAAGAATACGCCTCATTTGAAATTTCCCTATTTAAAACATATTTTGGTAATTAAATTGTCGGCAAACTAAATATTATATATATGTATGACATATTAGAGTTAAAGAAGAAAAAACTACAAGATTTGCAAGATATTGCAAATCAACTCGAAATTGAAGAAGTTAAAAGTTATAAAAAACTAGAACTAATTTATCAGATTCTAGATAAACAGGCTCTAAAACCTATAAATGGTGAAACAAAAACAAAAACAAAACCGAAGCTTAATCATCAAAGAAATAAAGTGACAAATAAAGCTAAAAAAGAAATGGATGAAAAAAACAAGCCATCAAAAGAGACTAAAAAAGAGAAAAATTGGTCTACAAACAAACACAACAATGACAAGAATGATTCAAGGGAAAAAGATTTAGATTATAATTTTGAATCAGAAGTGATTGGCGAAGGAGTACTTGAAAAAATGCCTGACGGGTATGGGTTTTTAAGATCTTCTGATTATAACTATTTAAATTCGCCTGATGATATTTATGTATCTCAATCCCAAATTAAATTATTTGGCTTAAAAACAGGTGACACTGTTACGGGAGAAATACGCCCGCCTAAAGAAGGGGAAAAGTTTTTCCCACTAGTGAAAGTTTTAAAAATCAATAGCTTAGACCCGAAACATGTTAGAGACCGAGTGGCATTTGAACATAAAACACCTTTATTCCCAGAGGAAAAATTTAAAATAGTAGAAAAAAATGCTACTATATCAACAAGATTGATTGACTTATTCTCACCAATTGGAAAGGGGCAAAGAGGACTAATAGTAGCACAACCAAAAACTGGAAAAACAGTGCTTTTAAAAGAAGTAGCAAATGCAATTGCTGCAAATCATCCAGAAGTATATCAAATTGTATTACTAATAGATGAAAGACCTGAAGAAGTGACAGACATGGCGCGTACAGTGTCTGGTGAAGTCATTGCCTCCACATTTGACGAACCTGCAGAAAGACATGTTCGTGTTGCAAATATAGTTTTAGAAAAAGCAAAACGAATGGTGGAATGTGGCCATGATGTTGTTATTTTATTAGACTCAATTACTAGATTAGCTCGTGCCTATAATACGGTTGCTCCTGCATCTGGAAAAATACTATCAGGGGGAATTGATGCAAATGCACTGCACAAGCCAAAAAGATTTTTTGGATCAGCAAGAAACATTGAAAATGGAGGTTCACTAACTATTATTGCAACTGCATTAGTAGAAACAGGATCAAAAATGGATGAAGTAATTTTTGAAGAATTTAAAGGTACCGGTAATATGGAAATGCAACTTGACAGAAGTATTTCTAATAGAAGAATTTATCCAGCTATTGACTTAATAAGTTCTGGCACAAGAAGAGAAGATTTACTAATAAGCAAAGAAAAACTACAAAGAATGTGGATATTAAGAAAACATTTAGCTGACATGAAGCCAATTGAAGCAATGGAGTTTATCAAAGACCGATTGGAAGGCACGCAAAATAATGAGGAATTCTTAATTTCAATGAATGGTTAACTTCTTATTCTGAAAAAGCGGCCATTAAATTTATATTTGAAAAGTTGCCTGAACTCATTAATAATAAATTAGAATTTTTAAATTGGAAATCATATAAATATTTTTTTAGACCATTTTTGTCTTTAATAATCCTAATTTGATTGTGACAGATAACATCTAACAAAAATCCATCAGGTATATTTTTCTGATTTTTTTGCTGCATGGATATTTCATCAACATAAATCCATACTTCATCGGCATCCTTAAAAACATTTGCATAATTTGGCATGAAATTAATATCTAAACTACTGAATGTATATAACTGTAAACATGCAACTAAATATCTATTTGGAAATAATTCTTTGACTGCATTAATGGTGGCAGCAACTTTAGATGGAGAATGAGCAAAATCATAAAATACAGCACTGTTTTTTAGAGGATTATTTTTAATTAAATTCAATCTTTTTTCTGCACCCTGAAAACTTTGAATCGATTTATAAAACTGACTTTCCGAAACGCCTAATCTTAAAGCAACCAATCTTGCTGCTTCAAGATTATATAAATTATGTTTGCCAAAAATGTTTAGTGGAATTTCCTTTGAATCATATTCGATTAAAAATTGATTGTTTTTAATTTTATATTTTGGCAAATAATATGGTGTAATATAATTGGTATTAGTTAGGAAATCTGATAAAAAATCATCATCACCACAATAAAAAATTTGTTTAGATTTTTCACAAGTAATATTTAATATATTTCTAAATGTATCTTGATATAAATCTAAAGTAGGAAAAACATTTACATGATCCCATTCAACACCCGAAACAACTAAAATATCCGGATTGTAGTGCATGAATTTTGATCTTTTATCTAATGCAGATGAAAAATACTCATCACCCTCTATGACAATAACATCATTGTTCTCTAAACTTACTAGATTCTTTATTGAATCTATTTTAGCTCCTAATAAATAATCGACTTTCATATTATTATCATGTAAAACATGTAATATCATGGATGTAATAGTAGTTTTACCATGACTTCCTGCTATTACAATCCTTTTTTTATGCTTAGAATATTCAAAAATGTATTCAGGAAAAGACATTAAAGGTATATTCATTTTCTGGGTCAATAATAATTCTGGATTATCTAATTTTGCATGCATTCCAAGAATAACTAAATCTATATTTAGATGAATATTATCTGGATACCAACCCTCCTCATCTGGTAAAAGATTATATTTTAACAAATTCGATTTTGCTGGTTCATATATCACGTCATCCGAACCAGTTACTGTATGACCCATTTTTTTTAATTCAATCGCTAAACTATGCATAATAGCCCCACCAATAGCAATAAAATGTATTCTCATTTTAAATAATTAATAAATCATATATATTTACAATATACTACGTTTATGAAAATACATGTTATAAATACAGGAAACTTTAAACTTGATGGTGGTGCAATGTTTGGTGTTGTTCCTAAAACACTATGGTCAAAAACAAATCCAGCAGATCAAAATAATATGTGCTCCTGGGCTATGAGATGTCTACTTATCGAAACGGAAAATAAAAAAATACTAATTGATACTGGCATTGGTAATAAACAGAGTGAAAAATTTTTTCAATATTTTTATTTACATGGCCCCGACAACCTTCTTGAATCATTAAACAAAATCAAGATAGTACCTGAGGAGATTACTCACGTATTTTTTACTCATCTACATTTTGATCACTGTGGTGGAGCTATTATTAAAAATAATAACTCTTTAGAATTATTATTTCCAAATGCTGTACATATTACAAATAAAATGCATTGGGACTTAGCAAACAATCCAAATTCAAGAGAAAAAGCCTCCTTTTTAAAAGAAAATTTTCACTTAATTCAGAAAAAAAATAAACTCATATTTATTGATGAAGGTAAGTGGACAAAAAATATTGAAGTTAGATTTTTTCATGGTCATACTACCGCACAAATGATTCCCATCATAAAATATAAAAATAGAAAAATTGCATTTATGGCTGATCTTTTGCCATCAATTGGACACATTCCACTTCCTTATGTTATGGGATATGACACACAACCCCTATTAACACTAAAAGAAAAAAAAATGTTTTTTAAAGAGGCTGTGGACAATAATTATATTCTCTTTTTAGAACATGATTATAAATATGAATGTTGTACTTTGAAAGACACCGAAAAAGGATTTCGCTTAGATCAATTTGGAAAACTAGATGAATTACTCAATCATCAATGATTCACAAGCTGACCAATCTTGAATGGAATCAATAATAGAATCAATAATTAAATAACATTTTTTTAGAGATTTTGGTCCTTCTAATCTATCAACAACTTTATGTCGTTTACCAGCTAGGTAGATATCTGTCACAACTGAGGGAATGTCCGTCATTGGGGAAATATATTCTTTATCTAATGAAAAAAAATCTATGTCATCTAACAATAATTTAATAGCAGTTACTTCATCATCCGAAATAAAAGAAGAGAAGCAACCAATTTTATCTACAAAAAACTTACCGTTGTAAGTGATTTTTCCATGGTTATAAATACTTACTGTATATTGTGGACAAGTGCCATAGCATGCTGTGCGTTGCATTCGAAAAAACGGTTCGTCTTGTTGAAGAATATTTGGATTAAAACATGAAGAAAAAAAAATAATTGATATAATAATTATAAATCTCATTATTTATTTTGTTGATTTTTTTTAGCTATTTCCTCCAATTTTTGTTGAAACTTAGATTTTTTGACCGGTTTCTTCTTGTTCGCTTGTAACATCGCATATAATTTATCATCATCAATATTTTTACGGATAATCCACTGTTGACCAAATGTTATAAGGTTAGCTAAAAAATAATAATAACTTAATGCCGCTGAATAATTATTCATTACAAATAAAAATATAACTGGCATTAAATACATGATATATTTCATTTGCGGCATTTGTGCATTTGAAGATTGATTAGAATACTTCATTTGCAACACAGTTGCTAAAGTCATTAGCAATGCAAATAAACTAATGTGATCTCCATATAAAGGAATGTGGAAACCAAAATCAAAAATTGAATCATAGGTGGACAAATCATCTGCCCATAAAAACGGCTGTTGCCTTAATTCAATAGAAGCGGGAAAAAATCTAAACAATGCTATTAAAACAGGCATCTGAAACAACAAAGGTAAACATCCCCCAAGTGGGTTTACCCCTGTTTTTTTATACAAATTCATTTGAGCTTGTTGACGCTCCATTGGATCCTTAACCTTTTCATTTATAGCATCTATTTCTGGCTTTAAAACTCTCATTTTAGCCATAGACAAATATGAACTTTTAGTTGGGAGGAATAAAAGCATTTTAATAACTAGCGCAATAATGAGAATTATTAAACCATAATTTAATCCCGTTTTTTCTAAAACATTAAACATGGGTATAACTAAAAATTTATTCACCCAGCCAAAAATACCCCAGCCTAATGGAACAAGTGATTCAAATCCCTGATCAAAAGACTTAAGTAATGAATATTTGTTAGGTAAAAAATAAAAATTAAACACATAACTACTACTACGATTATCATATTCAAGTGAAAAATCAGATGTTAAAGTTTTAACATAAGCGTCTGAATCAGGAGAAGAAGTAGTTAAATTAGCTGAACCAAAAGATGATTCTGAAGAGATAATAGTAGAAAAAAACTGCTGTCTATATGCTACCCACTTAGGATTTTCAATATTTTTTTCTGAATCCTTCATCAAAGGCATCTGTTTTGAAGATTTATTGTTAAATGAATATCGAATTGTGGTTGTATTCCGTTCATTATCAATATTTTTTTCTAATTGATTAATCTTATGAGAAAATAATAGTTTGTCTGGCTCAATGAAATCTTGTGTGTTTTCCGTTTCTGTTAAAACCTCAAATGTTAATTGATACCCTTCAAGTAATTTATAAATAAATGTTATCGAATTTTTATTGAGATCTTGATATGTAAATGAAATTAGATTTCTTGACGCATCTTGGGTAACTTCTGAAAAAAGTAATTCGTTACTATTAACTAGTCTGTTATTAATAAAAAAACTTAGATTAAAATCTAACTCTTCTATTAAATTAAGTTGTAATGAATCATATGTTCTATAATTTTTCAACGTAACCTCTTGCACAGAAGCACCATAATTAGAAAATTTAACACTTATATCATCATTAGATAAATGATACGAAAAAATTTGACTATCATCAAAATATTCATCTAAATCTGCATCAGATACTTCATTTTCTGAGGTTGTATTAGGGGTTATGGGAGTAGTTGTTTCAGTATCCACATCATTATTCTTAACATCTAATTCCGTGTTGATACTAGAAGAACTCCACCACATGAGAAGACCAAAAATCAAACACATGCCTATAAAAAAATTAATATCCAATCCTCCTTTTTGTTCCATATTTATTTATTTAAAAAAGCTTTCACAAAGCTAACAAAAAGTGGATGAGGATTGATAAATGAACTTTGATATTCTGGATGAAATTGAACACCAACAAACCAAGGGTGATTTACAATCTCAACAATCTCAATTAAATCCAAATCTTTATTGGACCCCGCCATAATCATCCCTTTAGAAATTAAATCTGATTTATAGTAGTTATTCAATTCATATCTATGCCTATGTCTCTCATGAATTGTATTTTTTTTATAAGCCTCAAAAGACTTTGATTTTTTGATCAAAGTACACTCATAACTACCCAACCTCATAGTTCCACCTTTATTAATAATATTATTTTGATTTTTCATTAGATCTATAATGGGATACTTTGTAGTTAAATCCATTTCTGAAGAATGAGCTGTTTTATACCCACAAACATTTCGAAAAAATTCAATGACCGCTACTTGCATGCCTAAACAAATTCCTAAGAAGGGAATTTTTTGTTCTCTAACATACTTAACTGCAGCTATTTTTCCATCCACTCCTCTGTCTCCAAAGCCAGGTGCAACAATCACCCCTTGACAATCAAACAACTCATTTTTTACATTATTATTATTCAGCTTTTCCGAATGAATCCATTTAACGCTAATTCCTTTTCCTAAAAAAGCAGCTGCATGCATTAAAGATTCATATATAGATTTATAAGAGTCTTTTAGTTCAACATATTTTCCCACAATACCCACTATAAATAGTTCATTAGGATTTTTTAATTTATCCAATCTTTTTTTCCAAATGGAATTATTAATTTTTTTTAATTTACCTAATCCTATCTTTTCCGCCACCACTTGATCTAGACCTTGATCCAACATTAATAATGGAACTTCATAAATAGTATCTGCATTAATCGATTCTATAACACAATTATACTCTACATTACAAAATAAAGCAATTTTATTTTTGACTTTGTCTGTTAATGAATATTCTGTTCTACACACAAGCACATCAGGCTGAACACCAGACTGTAACATGGTTTTCACCGAATGTTGTGTTGGCTTAGTTTTAATTTCACCAGTAGACGACAAATATGGTAAAAGAGTTAAGTGAACAACAGCAACATCATTTTTTCTTTCAAATTTGAATTGGCGCAATGCTTCTATATAAGGTAAAGATTCAATATCTCCTACTGTTCCACCAATTTCAACAATAATAATTTCAAATTTTTTTTGTGTTTCTAGAGCTAGAATTCGATTTTTAATCTCATCTGTTATGTGAGGTATAATTTGGACCGTTTTTCCTAAAAAATCTCCTTTTCTCTCCCTATCTATTACATTTTGATAAACACTTCCTGTGGTTACATTGTTCAATTGAGTCGTGGGTAGATTCAAAAAGCGTTCATAATGACCTAAATCTAAATCCGTTTCAGCACCATCTTTCGTTACATAACACTCTCCATGTTCATATGGGTTGAGTGTCCCTGGATCAACATTTAAATAGGGATCTAGTTTTAAGATTGTTGTCCGATAGCCTCTTGACTGAAACAAATTTCCAAGAGAAGAGGCAATAATACCCTTGCCTAAAGAAGAGGTTACACCACCGGTTACAAAAATAAATTTAGATTCAGACATTGAAGAAAGGTTTAGCGAATTTACAAAACTAATCATGATTATACTACAATAAGAATGGAAAATATTTTTAAAACACCCAACTCATCCCAACACTCGGAATAATTGGCAATTGATCAACACGAACAGCCTCAACTCTATTGTAATAAAAAATATTATCCCTATTATATACATTAGTGATGCCGAAAGACAATTCCAGCACACTAAATCTAGAAAATGTATATTTTTTCTTTAATGAAACATCTAATCTATGATAATCTGGAAGTCGACCGGAATTTAAATCTGAGTATAAAATACCTAAATCACCATTTAAGCTATTAATATCTGTGTTTGGACCACTATTAAAATTAATTTCTTCATAATAAGCTTGAGTTTTGGTAAATGGAAATCCAGAACCATAATTCCATCTCAAGCTAAATTCCCAAGTTTTATTTGCACCTAATAAATAAGAAAATAGTAAATTAAAGTTATGTCTTCGATCATAGTGTGGATAATAAACCTGAGTTTCATCTTCTCTTTCTATAACACCAAAAGAATAAACAGACCATATATTTAGTCTATTATTAAAATATTTAATTAACACATCACAGCCCGAAGCTATTCCTTTTTCAACAACAAAAGCTGTTTTTAAATAATCCGGTTCATCCTCAAAATCAACATCATCTGTGAAAATTTGATTTTTATTTTCTGCAATTAATTGTGAGAAATCCTTAATATATCCCTCAATATTTAAATCAAGATTATCTCCTAATTCATATTCTAAACCAAGAATATAATGAACTGCTTTTTGCAAAGAAGATTCTACTTCATTAGCTTGAAAGTACTCTGGCAAATTATCTGTACTTGCTAAAAATCCTGAAAATAAATTAATCACATCTCTTTCGCTAGAAGTCGACATTAAATTTTGTGAAAACACACCAAATGAACTTTTAAGACGTAATCTCTCATTGACACTATACTTCAAACCCAGCCTTGGCTCAATAGACAACTCCCCTAAAGAGGTGTAATTTTGCAATCTAATACTTGGATCAATAATAAATCGATTATTATTATTGAACTTATAATTAAAATATGCGGCAAATTCTGTAGAATGATCATTCTCCTCAATTGGAGTCCCTAATGAATTTCGAAAATCTAATTCAGTAGTATAGCCTAACACCTCTACCCCATATTTCAATTCATGTTGTTTAGAAATAAAATATGTGAAGTCTAATCCAATACTAAATCCATCTATACTACTATGATTAGCTTCTTCTCCAAAATCCTCTTGAGCAACATCATATTTTGAATATGACATTTTTCCCTCGACCAACATTTTAGCGGATGCAGGCACAAGAATAATATTAGATCCAAAACCATAACTGGTCCAACCTAATTGAGTTAAATCTACATAATTCACATCATCATTAAATCCAAAACCATAAATATTCATTTTACTTCCATTTTTACTGAAAAAAGAAAGTTTTCCATAAAAATCTGAAAATGAATATGGCAATCCCGCTTCACTAACATATGAGTAAAAAGATTGTGATGTTTTATCAAGATAAGACCCCTTTGCACTTAAAATAAACGAATTTGAAATACTATTAGAATCTGATTTAAACATTGGCCCCTCTAATAATAATTTACCACCGAAAGTATTAGCAGATAATTTACCGGTTAACCGCCGCTTATTGCCATCACGTGTTTTAATATCCATCACCGAAGATATTCTTCCTCCATATTGGGCGCCAAATCCTCCAGTATAAATATCTGCTTTTTTTATAATATCTGTATCAAAAACTGAAAAGAACCCAATAGAATGAAATGGACTATATATTGTCATGCCATCTAATAATACTTTATTATGAATAGGGGCACCACCTCGAATATAAAGCTGACCACCCTGATCTCCAGTAAAAACCACCCCAGGTAACACCTGTAAAAATTGTGCTAAATCTGGTTCGCCTCCTATACTAGGTAATTTATTAATAGATTTACTTGTTAATTTAATAACACCAGTGTTAACTTGAGTTTTCCTTTCTTCTCTTTCCGCATTTACATTTACATTTTCTAGTGTTAGTCGACTAGATTTTAAAAATATCTTCTTTGTAACTACGTCTTTCTCTTCAGTAAACAAAAATGAGACTTCAACGGTCTCATAACCAATAAAACTAACAACGAGAGTATATTGGCCAAAAGGAATATCTGATATAATAAAATATCCATTATCATCAGAGACTGCTCCAAAATCCGTGTCTTTAACAACAGCATTAGCAAACATAATGGGCTCCTCAGACTCTTCTTCATAAATAAATCCCCGTATAGTTCCTTGAGACAGAATAAATAAAGGAAACATAATAATGAGAAATAAATAAAATCTTCGATTCATGATGGCCAAAGATATTATAACCTTTTGAATAAATAAGAACTAACTGCCATAAAAAAATAAATTAATAAATAATTCTTAGTATTAATTCTTTTAAAAAAGTATGATTTGTAGAGCCTTTAATGCCTTTAAAATTTAAATCAGCTTCTTTCAGAAGACCAACAACCTGTATACAATCTTCGAAAGAATAATTCTTAGCAGCTGAAATATAGACTTTAACAAAAAAAGGATGAACCTTGATTTTATCTGCAATCAATTTTTCAGAATGCACTTTTAAAGAATGTATAATTAGTATTTTAGAGAAAAATGAGAACAAAAGACCTATTATTGGAGGAATCGGAAATTTTTTTGGATTTTGCACAAAATAATCGACAATAGAAATAACTTTTATATTATTTTTTTCTCCCAAAGCATTTTGTAATTCAAAAGTATTATAGTCACGATGTATACCAACATGTTCTTGCACATCCGAATTGGTAATCAAAGAATCAGAAACAATACTAGAAAGTTTATTAATTGCATTAGTAAGCTTAGATAGATTATTACCTAAATAATCAACTAATAATAATTCTGCAGATTTTTCAATGCGAATCTTTTTTTCAGTAAGGTTATATTTAATCCAATGAGATATTTTTTCGCCATATAATAACTTACTTTCAAATACCACGCCAACCTTTTGAAATAATTTTACCCATTTCTTTCTTTTATCAACCTTTTTACTTTTATAGCATACAACAAAAATTGTACTATCAATAGGTTCAAGCAAATAATTACTTAATTCATCAATTTTATCTAGTTTTTGAGCTTCCCTCAAAAGAATTAATTTTTGACCACCCATCATTGGAAAAGACTTCAATTCACTTAACAGTGAAAAAACATTCACTTCTTTACCATAAAAAATTTTTTCATTAAAAATTTTTTCTGATTCAGATATTGTAGATGTAAGAAAACATGATGCGATTTGATCAATAAAAAAATCTTCTTCACCAAATAAAAGATAGTTTGATGATATATTGTTGTTTTTAATTGAATCTAAAATATTATTAATCTGCATAATAACTAAAATTGTAAAAATAATTAAATTACCATATAGTATATCTAGAAATGAAATTAAAAACAAAAAATGGAAAGGAATATATTTTTGATGTGGTGCGCAAAAAATATGTAAGGAATCAGCCTGAAGAATGGGTTAGACAAAATATAATTGAATATTTAAATAAAGAAAAAGGCTATCCTATTTCTTTAATGTCAATAGAAAAAAAAACACAAATTAATCAGCTAACAAAAAGATGTGACATTATTTGCCACAACAAAAATGGTCAACCTATCCTACTAGTAGAATGCAAAGCACCCAATATAAAAGTCAATAAAGATAGTTTTGATCAAAGTATTAATTATCAAAAAGTTGTCCAAGCAAAGTATATCATGATTACAAATGGTAAAATCCATTATTGCTTTAAATTTAAGAACACAAAAATTGAATTTCTAAACACAATACCTGATTATCTAAATAGTGATGAATAAAATATTAACAATTAATCCAAATCATTATTTAGATATTTATTTTCTTTATCAAGAAAAGTTAAATATAAAATAGCATTACTCAATCCTGTTACAGCAAGTGCCACAATAATGCCAAAAAAAAACACAAAAAAGCCTATAAACACCATCAATAAAACAATCAAAATATACATTGTAATTTTGCCTACATTTTGAGCAGTCATTTGCCAACTTTTTTCAATAGCTTGGTCAAACCCCATCTTTTGATCTACAATTAAAAAAGGTGCAAATATCAATCTTATAGCAAGATATAAACCGGGCAGAATCAATAAAAACAGACCTATAAATACTCCAACTAAAGCAGTAATAGTAAATAATATATAATTCAAAAACACCTGGAAATCAATGGATATTAAATCTCTCACCCCCACTGATTCTCCTCGCATATATTTTATAGTAATTAAAGTAATAGAAGCTGAAATATATAAACCAAGCAAAGTGACAGGGAAACTTATAATTGGTGGAAGTCCCGCTGGTGGAGTTATAATAATATTCAAAAAAGCAAGACCAATCCAGAAAAAGGGATTTTCCTTAAATCTATCCCAAGACCTTGCAATAATATGCGAAATAGAAAATTCAATACGTGACACAACTAGCTTATAAATAATTTAATTATAACCAAAGAAATTATATAAAAGGAATATATTAATTTTATTAGAGATCCAAAAACAAATCCAATTAAAGAACCAAAAGCTATCTTAAAAGCTTGCTTGTTTTTTTGACTTTCCATTAAGGCTCCTAAAAAGGCTCCTAAAAAGGCTCCTAAAAATATACCAAATGGAGGAATTAAAAACATTCCACATACCACACCAATTATAGTCCCATAAACAGCTTTGTTTTTTCCTCCCATTTTTTTAACTCCAAACAATTGTAAAAAATAATCTGAGAAAAAAACAAATAATGTAACACAACCATACAGAATAAGCTCATAATTTGTCAAGAATTCCGTGTCAAGTGCAAAAAAATGAATTATCAAAAGACCAGCATAACTAAGCAAAGGGCCAGGAAGAACAGGTAATATAGAGCCTATACAGCCTAAAATTAAAAAGATGAATGCTACAAATACTATTAAAACAAAATCCATAGTCATAAAGATACTATATATCTAATTATGAGTATGGATAATATTCTTTTTATTAAATTTGCAACTAATACATATTACAATGAATAATAGTCTTCAAAATATTTCTCCGATTGACGGGCGATATTCAAAAATCACAAAAGAATTAAAAAATTATTTTTCTGAATCAGCATTAATTAAATATCGGATATATATCGAAATTCAATACTTTATCCACTTACATCAAGCAAAATTACCTGGATTAAAAAAAATAAATAAGAAAGAATTAAAAAAAATAGAAGCAATAGCTGTAAAAATAAATGATAAAGATATTGTGAAAGTTAAATCTATAGAAAGTGTAACAAATCACGATGTAAAAGCGGTAGAATACTTTATAAAAGAAAAATTTGAAAAACTTAAATTAAATAAATATCAGGAATTTGTACATTTTGGATTAACCTCACAAGACATAAATAACACAGCATGTCCATTATTATTAATGGATGCTCTAAAAAATTGTATTTATCCTGAAATAAACAACTTAATACAACGACTTTATGAGTTAAGTAAAGAATGGAAAAACATTTCTATGCTTGCAAGAACACATGGCCAACCGGCATCTCCCACAAAACTAGGAAAAGAAATCACAGTATTTAAAGTTCGTATTGAAGAACAACTTAATCAATTATTAAAAATTCCACATTCAGCAAAATTTGGAGGAGCTACAGGAAATATGAACGCACACTATGCAGCATATCCCAAAACAAACTGGCATAATTTTGCAAAAACATTTTTAAATAATATTGGACTCAAAAGGTCATACCCAACAACTCAAATAGAACATTATGATAATTTGGCTGCACAACTTGATACTATAAAACGTATCAATACTATACTCATAGATTTAACTAGAGATATTTGGATGTATATTGCCATGAATTATTTTAATCAGAAAATGAAAAAAAATGAAGTTGGCTCTTCAGCAATGCCTCATAAAATTAATCCTATTGATTTTGAAAATGCAGAAGGTAACCTAGGCATAGCAAATGCTATATTATCTCATTTATCTGAGAAATTACCAATATCTAGACTACAAAGAGATTTATCTGATTCAACTGTGATGAGAAATATTGGCGTGCCTTTTTCACATAGTCTTATTGCATATAAAGCAATCATAAAAGGATTAAATAAATTAATCGTAAATAAAGATAAAATAGAAGAAGATTTATTAAATAACTGGGGTGTCGTTGCAGAAGCTATACAAACCATACTAAGACGAGAGGGCGTAGAAAAACCATATGAAAAATTAAAAAAATTAACGAGAAAAAATAAACATATTGAACAAAAAGAAATTCATGAATTTATTGACTCTTTAAAAATTTCTAACGAAGTAAAACAAGAGCTACGAAAAATTACACCATCTAATTATACCGGGAAATCTTAATTAATCAATTTTAAAAATTGATTTGAAATGGTATCACCAATTGATAAACATGCTGTTGCAGCTGGAGATGGAGCATTTAAAACATGAATATTTCTACCATTAACTACAATCTTGAAATCGTCTATAATATCACCATCTTTTCCTAAAGCCATAGCACGAACACCTGACCTACCAGGAACAATATCTTGCATTGTTAATGAAGGAATTAATTTTTTTAAATGATTTAAAAAAACTTTTTTAGATGAAGCCTTCACCAATTCATTCACTCCAAATCTCCAATGATTTTTAAACAACCTCCAAGTTCCTAAATAACTTAAAGAATCTAATGTATCTCTTAAACTAAAGGCCATTTTTTGATACCCCTCTCTTTTAAAAGTAAAAACAGCGTTAGGACCACACTCAATTTCTCCGTTGGCCATTCTTGTAAAATGTACTCCTAAAAATGGAAACTCTGGATTTGGAACAGGATAAATTAAATTTTTGACTTTATGACTTGCCTCTGTCGTTAAAGTATAATAATCTCCTCGAAATCCTACAATTTTTAAATTCGTACTAATATTATCACTTTTCGCTAATCGATCTGAAAATAAACCTGCGCAAAACACAATATTAGCGCCTTCAAATTGCTCTCTGTTTGTAATAACAACTGATTTTTCTGAATTTGTTTTAACATCTAAAACCTCCGTGTTAGTTAAGATTTGACTTTCATTATTAATTTGTGTAATTAAAAAAGCCAGTTTTTTCGCGACAGCCCTATAATCTATAATACCTGTTTCTGGAACCCATATAGCAGACAAACCATTAACAAAAGGCTCTATCTCTTTCATTTCATATTTATCAATGATCTGTAAATTTTGTAAACCATTTTTTTTACCCCGACTTAAAAGTATTGGCAATACATCCAGTTCTTGCTTGTTAGTGGCAACCACTAATTTACCACACACATCATGATTAATATTATATTGTTGAGAAAACTCTACTAATTCACGACGTCCCGCAACACAGTTTTCAGCCTTATGTGAACCTGGTTGATAATACAAACCTGAATGTAAAACTCCCGAATTTCTCCCACTTTGATGTAATGCTAAATCGTCTTCTTTCTCAAGCACCAATATTTTTTGATTGGGTTTTTTTTGTTGTATTTTAAAAGCAGCAGCTAGCCCAACTAAGCCTCCTCCTACTACTATAATATCAAATTTAGTCTTCATACACAAATTCTAAAATATTTATGTTAAGTGTGAGTTCACTGCATCCTTTTTCTCCATATTAACGAAAGAAAATACAATAATACCAATAAAGAAAAAGATAACAACAATAAATAAACCAGCTTGTTGTGTTCCAAAATAAGAAGTTAATAGGCCAAACAACAAAGGACCAATAAAAGCTGTTGCTTTTCCGGAAAAAGCATAAAATCCAAAAAATTCATTTTTCTTTTCATCTGGAGTTAATCTTGCCATTAGAGATCTACTTCCAGATTGATTTGGCCCCTGCATCAAACCAATAATAATCCCTGCTATCCAAAATAGTGTTTTTGGGGTAATAAAACGATTATAGTCAGTTAACCAAGGAGCAAAAAAAGCTAATAAAGTAGCGAACAATAAAGACCACAGAGTAATCATCAACATATTTTTAACCCCAATTTGATCTTCAAGATATCCAAATAAAAAAGATCCTATACAAGCTGATATATTTAATACTACTCCTAAAATTAGGATCTCGTTGAAACTAAAATTTAAGGTACCCGCCGCATATATACCACCGAAGGCGAAAATAGTTATTAATGCATCATTATAAAACAATCTAGCTATCAAAAATGTTACAATTGATTTATGTTTTTGCACATTATAAAAGGAAGATTGAATTGAATGGAATGACTGCTTCAAATGCTTTCTCATGCCTTTTTCTGGGTTTCTATCTTTAAGTAACAAAAATGTTGGTAAACTAAATACAACAAACCAAACGGCTACTAATAAATTGACCACTCTAACATCATTTGCATTAGAAAAATCAAATAAAAAAAATGAAAGTCCCAATGAAATTAATCCACCAACAAAACCTAAGCCCCATGCAAATCCGGATATTGTACCTATATTTTCTTTATCAGCAACGTCTGACAAATAAGAATTACAAAACACTGTGCCAAACTCAAAGCCAATATTAGCTATTACAAATACAATTAAAGCGACAATCACCACATCAAATTCAAACCCAAATAAATAAACTATTTGATCTGGTTGAAGAAAATACAAACAAATAGTTGCAAGAACGCATATATATGAGGAAATTATTAGAAATATTTTTCTATACCCTGCTGCATCTGCAAAAGCACCTAATATAGGTGAAGTAACCGCAACTATAACAGCAGTAACAGAGATACCAATAGACCACAAAGAAGTACCTATTTGATTATTTTCTGCAAGAACTTCAGTGAAAAAAGCACTAAAAATAAAAGTAACTATTAAAGTGGTGAATGGTTGATTTGCAAAATCATACATAGACCATGCTAAAACCTCTTTATTTAATTTTTTGAAATTAGTACTCATTTCTGATTGATTTCAATATTGTCATAAATAAATAAATTATTATACTCTATAATCTCTTTAAGATCATTAATATATAATTCTCTTCTTATAGAGTAATTTTCCAAATACAAAAGCATATCATTAACACTATGATTGTGAAATCTAGCAATTCTAAAATCACTATATGCATTTGATTTAGCTAAAGTACGTAAGTAATCTGAAACAGATGATAAAATACTATCATACTTCTTAACATATACTGGTTTAGAAGTACCTGAACCTTGTGCTTTGATTTTCATGTCACCTGAATAAAATGAATGAATACCAAATAAATTAAATCCTTCTAAAAAAAACCTAGAAGTACCCCAGCCTGATTCAATTGCAGCTTGAGCAATAATGATAGAATTTGGTTGTTCTGACAAACAATAATATAATTTTTTTATTGTTTCACAACTACAATAATCATATAAAAAATCTGGTGATTTTTCATCAATCATATTATACATTTTTTTTATCCTAGCCTTTTCAAATAAAATAACAGGTAAAATAAGTTCTATGAATTTTTGCTTACGTGTCGAAACATCAAGTATAGATAAATCAGGAATATTAGTGTAAATAAAAGGAGATATGGAATCCAAGGTAAAATCTCTTATATCATCTGCTGACTCTGCATGTATATAAATTGGTTCTATATTAGAATCAATAACAGATTGAGAAAACAATGGAAATAAAATACTTAAAAACAATAATTTTATTAAAAACATGGTTGTTTTCATAAAAATGAAGCACTTTAATATGAAAGCAAATGACCTGGTTTAGATGTCATGTCATTAAGAGGTGGTGCAAATCTAGTCAACTTTATGCCCCTTATTGCGTCCTTATATTCTGCAAGTGTAGGAGTTCTACCTAATATTGCAGATAAAACAACTACTGGGGTTGAAGCTAATAATGACTCTCCCTTCTTGCGATCAGAATCTTTCACTACCCTACCTTTAAAAAGACGCGTAGAAGTGGACATTACACTATCACCTTTTTCCGCTTTTTCTTGATTTCCCATACACAGATTACATCCAGGACGCTCAAGATATAAAATATTGTCATATTGAGTCCGAGCAATCGATTTAGGTGATACATCATCAAATTCAAAACCAGAATATTTCTGAAGAATTTCCCAATCTCCTTCTGCTTTTAATTCATCAATAATATTATACGTTGGTGCTGTAACAACTAATGGGGCTTGAAATTCAACTGTGCCAGAATTTTCTTCTAAATTTTTTAGCATCTTAGCAACAATCTTGATATCACCTTTATGAACCATGCAAGAGCCTACGAAACCTAAATCTATATGTTTTGTTCCAGCATAAAAGGAAAGTGGTCGAATTGTATCGTGTGTATAACGTTTTGAAACATCTTCATTGTTTACATCCGGATCAGCAATCATGGGCTCATCAATAATATCTAAATCTACTACAAAATCAGCATAATATATTGCGTTTTTATCAGGCTGTAGGGCAGGCTTTTTACCTGATTTGATTTCATCAATTCGATGATTCGCTTTATCAATCAAACTTTGCAAAACTTTAAGCTCATTATCCATCCCTTTATCAATCATGATTTGAATTCGATTTTTAGAAATGTTCAAAGATTCGATGAGTGTGTCATTTTGAGAAATACAAATAGACGCTTTTGCCTTCATTTCAGCTGTCCAATCAGTAAAAGTAAAAGCTTGGTCTGCCAAAAGAGTACCAATGTGAACCTCAATAATTCTACCTTGAAATACATTTTCCCCATTAAATCTCTTGAGCATTTGACTTTGAGTAGCATGTACAACATCTCGAAAATCCATATGCTCTTTCATAGTACCCTTGAAGGTTACTTTAACAGATTCTGGTATTGGCATAGAAGCCTCACCTGTAGCTAGTGCTAGTGCCACAGTACCTGAGTCCGCTCCAAAAGCAACACCTTTAGACATTCTTGTGTGAGAATCTCCACCAATAATAATGGCCCAATCATCTATAGTCAAATCATTCAAAACCTTATGAATTACATCTGTCATTGGGTGATATTTATCTTCCGGATGTCTTCCTGTTATAAGTCCGAAATCATGCATAAACTTCATAAGTCTAGGTATATTTTCTTTAGATTTTTGATCCCAAACTGAAGCAGTATGACAACCTGACTGATAACCAGCAGTAACTATAGGAGAAATAACAGTAGCTGCCATCATTTCTAATTCCTGAGTAGTCATTAAACCAGTAGTATCTTGTGAACCAACTACATCTACCTTAACACGTACGTACGAACCTGCATGAAGTGGTTGACCTGAACTACCAACAACATTTTTATTGAAAATTTTCTCAACGGCTGTAAATCCTTGATTTGCAATAGAAATTTCTTTTGATCTTGCAAACACAGGTGGTGTATCTATACCAAGTATGTCCGCTGCAAATGCTTGTAGTTTTTTGCCAAAAACAACACTGTAAGAGCCACCAGCTTTCATAAATTCCATTTTTTGAGGAGTAAAAGAAGAAGAAATATCTAATAATTCTCTGTCGCCATGAAAAAGCTTTTTTGTTTTAGTATTAATAGTAAGAACGGTGCCAGTCTCTACAGAGTAAACTTGTTCTAAAATAGGATCATTATTTTCATCGAGAATTAAATTTCCAGCTGCATCATATTTTTTTTTCCAATTTTTCAAGTCTAATCCAATACCACCAGTTACCCCGACAGTGGTAAGAAATATTGGAGATATCCCATTAGTGCCAGCTACTACTGGTGCAATATTTATAAATGGGATATATTTACTTGCTGCTTCGCCAATCCATAGTGCAACATTATTTACCCCTGACATTCTAGATGACCCAACACCCATAGTTCCTTTTTCAGCAATTAACATAATTCTTTTATCAGGATGTTTTTTCTTTAATGCTAGCAAAGCTTGTTGTTGTTCTTTATCATGCTCAAACATACATTGTCCATGCAACTGCCTATCTGACCTTGAGTGTGCATCACCTCCAGGAGATAATAAATCCGTTGAAACATCACCAACCCCAGCAACAAAAGTAACAAGCTTAATTTCTTCGGGAATTTCCGGCAATTTAGTAAAAAACTCTGCCTTGGAATAACTTTCAATAATATCTTTTGCAATAGCGTTTCCCAAGTTAAAAGCATTTTTTAGACGAGTTGTATCTGCGTCATAAAGAAAAACCTGTGTCTTTAAAACCTTTGCTGCGTCATTAGCTAATGAGCAATTTTCTCCCAAAGCTAAATCTAATAAGACTTCAACAGAAGGGCCACCCTTCATATGTGATAATAACTCAAAAGCAAAAGCAGGACTAATCTCATCTAATAAGTAATCACCAAGAATAATTGCCTTTAAAAAATGAGCCTTAACAATAGCAGCGCTTGTAGTTCCTGGCAACACATTATAAATAAAAAAATTTAATGAATCTTCACGATATTGGTGATTTATGTCTTTGATTTGTGCAATAATTTCATTTAACAAATCGCCATCATCAATTGGTTTTGGAGCAAGAGCTTGTGTTTTTCTGTCTTCTATCTCATTTAGGTATACACGATATAAGCTCATAAATTTTCGATATCTATCTTTAATAAAAAAACCTAAGTGTTAAGCAGGTAAAACTTCAAAAGACAAAGTGGCCTCTAAGCCTCTATGCAATCTAATATTTGCAGAAAAAGAACCTGTATTTTTAATTATATTTGATCCATTAATAATAATATACTTTTTATCTACATCTATATCATTTTTGCTTAATTCAGATTGAATTGACGCAGCATTAACAGATCCAAATAATTTATTATCATCTCCAACCTTAACACTAATACTTAATGATAAGGATTCAATTTTAGATTTAATAGATTCTAAATCTTTAATAATTTGCTGATCTTTTTGCTCTTTTTGTTTTAAATTCTCTGCAAGAATTTTCTTCTCTGATGATGTTGCAAACACTGCTAATTTATTCGGTATAAGATAATTTCTACCATAGCCCGGTTTAACCTTAACAATATCATCAATAAAACCTAAGTTTTCAACATCTTTTTTAAGAATCACTTCCATACTAATACTATTTTAATAAATCTGAAACATATGGCAACAAAGCAATTTGTCGAGCACGTTTCACAGCCTGTGCTACTTTTCTTTGAAACTTTAAAGAATTTCCAGTGATTCGCCTAGGCAACAATTTGCCTTGCTCATTTAAAAATCTCATCAAAAAATTAGCATCTTTATAATCAACATATTTAATGCCCATTTTTTTAAATCGACAGTATTTTTTTTGCGTCGTCACCTCTACTTTTGGAGGTGATAAAAATCGCAATTCCGAGCCTTGTTTTTTATCTATTTCAATCATTTAATTATTTTGAAGTTATTTTTTTTCTTCGTTTTTCTGCAAATTCAAGCGCATGTTTATCTAATTTAACTGTTAAAAATCTCATAATTCTCTCATCCCGCTTAAGTTCAACTTCTAAATCAGAGACAACACTAGAATTCGCCTTATATTCAAATAAAACATAGAATCCAGTTTTTTTATTCTGAATCGAATACTTCATCTTTTTCAGCCCCCACAATTCCTCAGAAACACATTCCGCTTTAAAAGAAGTTAATAATTCCTTAAACTTATTCATAGATTCCATAACCTGATCGTCAGATAAAACCGGGTTTAAAATCAATACTGTTTCATAATTATTCATAATACAATTAACTTGTTTTTTATTATTCCATTTACAAAAAACGGATTGCAAATTTAATGATTACTATGAAATAAACAAAGTTAATTTACAAATGATGATAATATATATTTTTTCGTTAATTTGTATTTGAAATTAAAAATGATGTATTTTTTTATCACACAACCAATATAATATGGATAACTATCTGGTTTCTGCTCGTAAATATAGACCCTCTAAATTTGAAGAAGTAGTAGGACAAAAACACATTACAAAAACATTAAATAATGCAATTTTAAACAATCAAATTGCACACGCTTACCTTTTTTGTGGACCTAGAGGAGTAGGAAAAACAACATGTGCAAGAATTTTTGCAAATGCAGTTAATAAAGGAACAAAGACAGAATACAACATCTTTGAACTAGATGCAGCATCTAATAATGGAGTCGATCATATAAGGCAACTGATAGAACAAGTGAAAATACCTCCACAAATTGGAAAATATAAAATTTACATCATAGATGAAGTCCATATGCTTTCTGATGCAGCATTCAACGCCTTTCTAAAAACTTTAGAAGAACCTCCTAAGCACAGTATATTTATATTGGCAACCACTGAAAAAAATAAACTAATACCAACCATACTTTCAAGATGTCAAATATTTGATTTTCAAAAAATTACCATTAATGACATAAGCAGTCATTTAGCAGATATTGCAAAAAAAGAAAATATCCAAGTAAGCTTAAACACATTACAATTCATTGCAGATAAAGCAGATGGATCACTAAGAGACTCCCTGTCTACTTTTGATAAAGTGCATGCATACTGCAATAAAGAATGGCATCACGAAGAAGTGCTACAAATACTCTCATCATTAGACATTTCCTTCTCTTTAAAACTAACGACTGAGATTATAAATAAAAATATATCCAATTGCTTATTAACTATTGACAATGTCCTACAAAAGGGGTTTAATGAACAAGAAATCATCAATGTGCTAATCAGCCATTTTAGGAATTTAATCATCGCAAAAGATTCAACTACCCTCAAATTAATCAAAGAAGATGAAAAAACCCTTAATGCAATTATATCACAATCAGAAAATTTTTCAAAAGAGCAAATTGTCCTGGCATTAAACTGCCTAAATGATTGTGAGAAGGATTATAAAAATTCTATTAATAAACGATTTGTAGTGGAACTATGTATAATGCAATTATGCGGGCTTTCTGAGATGTTATTTAAAAAAAAAAATTTAATTCCAGAACCAACTAACATAATAAATAGGGTTTTTCATGAAGAAGCCGAGGAGAAAAAAGAAATAAACACTCAAGAAGCTGAAAAAAAAGAAATAAACACTCAAGAAGCTGAAAAAAAAGAAATAAATACTCAAGAAGCTGAAAAAAAAGAAATAAANACTCAAGAAGCTGAAAAAAAAGAAATAAACACNCAAGAAGCTGAAAAAAAAGAAATAAACACTCAANATANCCAGCATAAAGAAACACATTCTGGAAAAGAAAATACTTTAATAAGTATTACGGATGAACTTCGGAATGAAAATACAAATAAATCAATACAGACAATAAAAAATAAAACTCACACTTGGACAGAATTAGAAATGACACAGGCTTGGACAGAGTTTAGTAATGATTTAAATAGAAACAAAAAAACAAACTTATATAATATATTTAACAGACACATTCCACAAAAAAACAAAAACGATATCATTCTTGAAGTTATCAGTTTGTCAGAAAAATCAGCATTAGAAGAAATAAAAGGAGAATTATTAATATTCTTAAAAAGAAAATTAGAGAATGATTCTATAAATTTGGCTATTTTAATAAAAGAAGAAAAAGAAGAGAGGAATATGCTGTACACAAAAGAGGAAAAATACAAACACATTCTCGAAAAAAATAATAAAATTAAATTACTGAAAGATAAACTAGACTTAAACATAATATAAAAAATGAAAAAAATTATAGTAAAAAATACCGTCGTAGAATTAGATGGTGATGAAATGACACGTATTATATGGGATTTTATAAAGGAGAAATTAATTTTTCCTTATTTAGAGCTAAACATAGAATACTATGACCTAGGGATTGAACATAGAGATAAAACTAATGATCAAGTCACTATTGACGCCGCCAACGCTATAAAAAAACATAAAGTTGGCATCAAATGTGCTACCATTACACCTGATGAAGAAAGAGTAAAAGAATTCCAACTAAAAAAAATGTGGAAATCTCCAAATGGCACAATTAGAAATATTGTGGGAGGCACCGTGTTTCGCGAACCAATAATATGTAAAAATGTACCAAGACTAGTACCCAATTGGACAGAACCTATTTGCATTGGAAGACACGCATTTGGTGATCAATATAAAGCAACTGATGTTGTAATAAAAGGAAGAGGAAAATTAAAAATGACATTTGAATCTGAAAATGGAGATATCAAGGAATGGGAGGTTTATGAATATCATAATGGAGGAGTAGCCATGAGCATGTATAATACAGATGAATCCATTTATGGATTTGCACGTTCTTGTTTTAATAAAGCTTTAGATAAAGGCTGGCCTCTATACTTGTCTACAAAAAATACTATCCTAAAAGCATATGATGGACGTTTTAAAGACATATTTGAAGAAGTATATCAAACAGAGTTTAAAACTCAATTTGATCAAAATAATTTAACATATGAACATCGACTAATCGACGATATGGTAGCATCTGCATTAAAATGGAATGGCAAATTTGTATGGGCATGCAAGAATTATGATGGTGACGTCCAATCTGACACAGTAGCACAAGGATTCGGTTCATTGGGCTTAATGACATCCGTCCTATTAACACCAGATGGAAAAGTAATGGAGGCTGAAGCTGCTCATGGCACCGTTACAAGACACTATAGACTGCATCAACAAGGAAAACAAACATCAACAAACCCAATTGCATCAATTTTTGCATGGACTCGCGGATTAATGTTTAGAGGTAAATTAGATAATAATCCTGAATTAATTCAATTTTGTAAAACACTGGAAACAGTTTGCATTCAAACTGTTGAAAGTGGAATAATGACCAAAGATTTAGCCCTATGTATTCATGGTAAAGAATTAAATGAATCACATTATGTCAATACACAAACTTTTTTAAATGCCTTAGACGAAAATTTAAAAAATCAAATGAATTAAAAAATGAAAAAAATATTTTTCCTTTTTTTATGGACTACATTATCTATGCTTTCACAAGAAAATAACAGAGGATATATTGTTAACGTGGGAGACAAAGCCCCTACTTTCAACATCTTGGAAGAATATCCGAACCAAGTAATTATGTTAAAGTTTACTGCTAGTTGGTGTAGTGTATGTATAAAGGAAATGCCAGTTATTGAAAAAGAAATATGGGAAACACACAAAAACAATCCTAATTTCATATTGATCGCCCTAGCTAAAGATACTGAACAACGACCTCAAAGAAAAAAAGAGATAGAACTCATGAGAGAAAAAACAGGAGCAACTTTTCCAATAATAACTGATTACAATTCAGAAATTTTTGAATTATTTGCAGAAAAAAAAGCAGGGGTCACAAGGAGTATTATTATTGACCAAAAAGGTGAAATTGCTTTTTTAACAAGACTATTTGACCATGATGAATTTAATAAAATGAAAACAGTAATAGATAAATTACTACAAAAGAAACACTAACTTTACGACACACTATATTACAAAATATACTATGAAAAATAATTTATATATATTAATGATGCTATCGATAGGATTAATTATCACATCTTGTAGTGATGATGAGGAAGTTATCAATCCTGACCCAATAAATAATGTAATACTCGGTTGTACAGATGATACAGCTTCAAACTACAATCCAGCTGCCACAGATGATGATGGATCATGTATTTATGAAGTTAGTGGTTGCACAAATGAAAATGCACTCAACTATGACTCAGAAGCTACTATAGATGATGGATCATGCATTATACTAGGTTGCACTGATGAAAATGCAATTAATTACGATCCGGAAGCGACAGATGACAATGGATCATGCGAATACTCAAATGCATCTATATTAAATGGAATCTGGAACATTATATCATTAGAATATCAAACAGAAATAGATTTATCAGACATCCCTACTATCGGCCCATTGCTTGGAGTTCAAGATATATCTGGAGAAGCAAGTAATGCAGGAATATGGTCATTCCAATATCCTGAATATATATATAGTAACAATTTAAATTTTACAACTGAACCTATAACAATTGTCTCATTTGATGTGCCAGGAATTCCCGTAGATGTATCAAGTGACGGTAACTGGATCTTAACAAATAACGATAATGTACTGGTTATTACAGACTCTAACACTGGTATTGAATCGTTATACGAAATTATTTCCATAACTAACACCAATGCTGTGATAAGTGGAATCGTCCCATTTTCTCAAGAAGTTATGGGAATGGCATTTGATTTAGATATTGAAATGGAAATGATATTAGAAAAACAATAAACCTAAATAAGTCCTAGGTAAATTTCTTTAGAGATTTTATCAAAACATCCTGGCTCACCTAATTGTTTGACAATAGTATCATATTCGGATGAGATTTCATTTTTTCGTTTACGAGATAAAATTAAATTTAATTCTTTAATGAGATTTTTAGCATTAAAATTATTCTGAATTAATTCTGAAACCACCATTTTATTTGCCAAAATATTTACCAATGAAATATATTTTATATTAGCAAAAAATCTAGCTAAAAGATATGACACAGGGTGCAACTTATAACAAACCACCTGAGGCAGATTAAGAATAGTCAACTCTAAAGTAGCTGTTCCTGAGGCAACTAACACTGCCTCACTCAAGGATAAAATGTGTTTATCAAATTTCAACTCTACATTGAAACCATTAGCTATATCTTCATAAAAAGATCTATTAATGCTATTTGCGCATATAACAACAAATCGATATGCTAAAAAGTGTTTTACGACTTGTAACATAACAGGCAAAATTCTTTTAACCTCTTGCTTTCTGCTTCCAGGCATTAATGAAATAATAGGCTTACCCAACATTTCAATTGGCTCATTACAATGTAACTTAACATCCAATAAAGGATGTCCGAAATAATATGTTTCAATATTATGTTTTGAGAAATACTCTAATTCGAAGGGCAATGCAACAAATAGTTTATCAATATATTTTTGCATTTTTTTTATCCGATTTTTTTTCCACGCCCAGACCTGAGGAGCAATAAACCAAAAAACAGGAATATTTATTTTTTTTGCATATTTTGCGATTTGCAAATTAAACCCAGGATAATCAATTAAAATAACTGCATCAGGACGCTCATTCTTTATATTCTTTTTTGCAAATAAATAATTTTTCAAAATGGAACAACCATTTTTCAAAACCTCTAAAAAACCTATAAATGAAAGATCGTCCAAATTACGCACCATGTTTCCACCTGCTGCTTTCATATACTCACCACCCCAACAAGTAAATCGAGCATTTATATCTTTTTTTTTCAAACTACACATCAATTTAGATCCGTATAAATCTCCCGACAATTCTCCTGATATAATATAATAATGCATTTAATTTAAAGTTGATTAATAAAAATCCAAACTAATCCATACATAAAAGTTGCAAAGAAAATACCCTTTCCTGTTTTTTCATATTTCAAACTCATTAAATAATATCTAAAAAAGGGTAAATTTAATACTAACGCAAAGAGTTGCATACTAGCACTACTAAAAGACCGACCCCAAACCAAAGGAATAATTTCTTTCTGCAAAAAATAGAAAACCACAGGTATCAAAACACCTATAAACAAACCAAGAATCGCAGAATCTTTTTTAAAAATCATATTCTAAATATTTTAATTCAGTAAAATTAATTGGCACAGTGCAGTTAATAGAAATTGGGACAATTGAAATAAATTTATTTTCAAGTGCCCAAGAATCCGTATTTATATCATTTTTATCATCTCGAAATGTTCCTGTTATTTTATAATATTTTCTATTCTGCTCTTCTTTTATTAATTGAAAATTTTCTGTCCAAACTCCAGTACCTTGTTGACAAATCTTCACACCTTTAATGTCACTAAAATCAATGTTTGGAAAATTCACATTTAAAGTTATTCCGTCTGACAACCCATGTCTTAATACTGCTAAAGAGACCCGCTTAATAATGGCTTTAAATGGACTTAAATTAATCTCTTCTGAGTAATTTAAATGAGAAAAAGCAATTGATGGAACACCTTGAATAGTACCCTCCATTGCACCATGTAAAGTGCCAGAATATAATGAATTAATTGAATGATTAGACCCATGGTTAATACCTGAAACACACAAATCTGGTATTCTAGGTAGAATTTTATTAACCGCTGACTTCACACAATCAACAGGAGTACCAGAACAAGTAAAGTAATTAAAATCTTTATTAATTTTTTCAAGAAAAATATCTTCATGTAAAGTCATTGAGTGAGAAGAACCGGAACGATTAATATTTGGAGCTACAACAAATACATCACCAATTTCATGCATCGCTGTAGTTAATAATTTGATTCCAGATGAATCAATGCCATCATCATTAACAATAAGTATAAGTGGTCTATTTCTTGTCATTATTTATTTTAGTATTAAAAATTTTATCCCATATAGTGAATGTTGTTGCATAATTTCCATTTAACTTTTCATGATGCAGATCATGATGTTCGCTTTCTCCCCAAAACGGAATCCATTTAGAAAAAAATGACCTAAATCCAGAATGTACATCTAATTCATGAATATTTCTAATTAATTGATATAACCAAAAAGCTAATATACTCACACCCTGACTGACATGACCAAAATCACCAAAACAAAAACTAATAAGAAAAATAGCAATAAATGGTCCAAAATACCCCATAATCCACTCTAGTGGGTGAACATAAATATACTCTAGTGCAAAAGGGCTAATAGCTTTATGATGTATTCTATGTATCTTGTTTAAGAGATATTCATTTTTATGCATCCAAGAATGTAAAAAATAAAAATACAAGTCATCAATAAGTAAAATTATTAATAATTGTAGCAGAATAGTCGAAAAATGAAAAGATAATGTTTGCTCAAATAATATAGGATACATATAATACAAGCCTAAAGAAGATACAAATAGTAACAAAAAAATATTAAAGAATATAAGTGGTAATCTATTATAAAAAGTACTAGCTTTAATTTTTCTTTTTTGTATTCTATATTTTTGCAAATAATCTGAATGAATGGAAACAAGCGAGATAAAAAATCCCAAAATATTACAAAAAACTATAATTAAAATAGTGTAAAGTAAAAAGTCAAACTTATCCATATATAATAAAAATATGAAAAAAATTAATTTAAATGACGGCACACCAATATACTGTTTAAAAGAAAATGAAGCAATTGTCTTGGATGAACATATAAAAGGATATTTAAGCTATGATGTTAATATAAAAAATGGAGATACTATTGTTGATGTTGGAGCTAACATAGGTGTATTCGGACTTAGGTTATCTAATACATTTCTCAATGTCAATATACATGCCTTTGAGCCAATTCCAGAAATTTATAAAGTTCTTGAAAAAAATGCTCAAATCAGCAGGAATAAAAATTTCAAAACATATATGAGAGGCGTTTCTAATGAAAATAAAGAATTAGATTTCACTTATTACCCTAATAGCCCTGCACTCTCCACAGCACAACCAGAAATTTGGGAGAAAGATCAGAATAATTTTATTTCAGCTGTTCAAGGAAACATATCAAATGCACCTAAAAAATTCTGGTGGGCAAAACTTATTCCTAAATTTTTGACACCATTGATTGCAAAACACTTAACCTCAAATAGTCAAAAAATTACAAGCTCAGTGATTACATTAAGTCATCTTATAGAAACTGAAAAAATTAATACAATTAATCTTCTAAAGATTGACTGTGAAGGAGAAGAAATTAACGTTCTATTAGGTATAAAAACTGAACACTGGAACATAATTCAGGCTATTGTAATGGAGGTTAATGACATAGAAAATAATATACAAAAAGCAAAAAAATTATTAGCACAAAAAGGGTTCCAAAATATCAGGCTTGAAAAAGAAAAAGGATTTGAAAAAACTAAATTAATTAATATCTATGCACACAAAAACTAAATTTTAATCAAATAAATATTTTTCCCGGATTTAAAATATTATGAGGGTCAAAAATCTTCTTGATTTTTTTTTGAAGATTTAAATTATTTACACAAAATGGAATGTCCATATATTCTTTCTGCACTAATCCAATTCCATGCTCACCTGAAATAGTGCCATTTAAATTCACACATAATTCAAAAATTTCTCTAATTGCTTTTTTAAGAACAGTATCCCAATCATAATCACTTAAATCTCCCTTTAAAATATTTACATGTAAATTACCATCACCAGCATGCCCATAACAGATGGATGTGAAATTATACTTACTTCCTATTTTTTTAACTCCACTAAATAATTCAGATAAATGAGACCTTGGAACTACTGTATCCTCTTCTTTGTAAATGGAAAATGCTTTTACTGCAAGGCCTATAGATCGTCTTACTTTCCAGATGCGCTCTTGTTCTATCTTGTTTTCAGCAAATAGGATAGGACCACATTGATATTTATTTAAAACACTATATATTTTTTCCGCTTCTATTAATAATTGATCTTTACTAGATCCGTCTAATTCTATTAACAAATAACCTGCTGTTTGATCCAGAATATTAAAAGGAATATCTGCATAATTCTGATCTCTAACAAAAATTACAGCATCACGCTCCATAAACTCTAAACCAGATGGGATAATTTCCTCATACATAATATCGTTAACAGCATCACATGCATCTGTATTGTTATCAAATGGGACAAGCATAAGAACATGTTCACTAGGAAGTGGCAACAATCTCACTACCGCTTGTGTAATTACCGCTAATGTACCTTCGCTTCCGATTATTAATTGTGTAAGGTTATAACCCGTAGCATTTTTTAAAGTATTTGCACCTGTCCAAAACACATCACCATTAGGTAAAACAATTTGAAGATTTAAAACATAATTAGATGTCACTCCATACTTAATAGCTTTTGGTCCACCAGCATTAAGAGCAAAATTACCACCTAATGTGCAAGTACCTTTACTAGCTGGGTCGGGAGGATAAAATAATTTTTTTTCCTTTAAAATATTTTGAAACTCTTCATTAATTACACCAGGTTCAACTACAGCTTGAAAATTATTTTCATCTATAGATATGACTCTATTCATCTTTTTCATAGATAAACTAACACCGCCATAAACAGGGATTGATCCACCACTTAATCCAGTTAATGCGGCAGAAGGTGTGACCGATATATTATTCTCATTACAGTAATTTAAAACCCAGGAAACATCTTGAGTAGAACTAGGAAAAACTACTATGTCAGGTGGATAATTTAGATTTTCTGTGTGATCTGAACCATACTTATTAGAATACTCACCCAACAAAATATTGTTTTGACCTAGCTTTTCACTAAAATCATTAATATGTTTTTGATTAACCTGAGTATATTTCACTACCACACTGTTTATCCAAATTTAATTAAATTAGTGGATTAAAATTATATCACGATGATGAAAAAGAAAATCCTTTTAGCACTAATACTAACTCCTCTTTGTATACTTTTTTCTCAAAAAAACATTGTACAAGAAGACATATTTTTAAATCATAAATTTAGCCAAGACTGGGTATTTGGGTTAACCTCCATGAATGATGGAACACATTATACAACATTAGAAAGAGCAGAAACAACATCAATCGACAAGTATAATTATGAAACGGGAGAGAAAGTAGCAACGATATTAAATTCTAATGAGATTAATAATATAAAATTTAATGATTATGAATTTAATAACGATGAAACATTAATTTTATTATCATCTGATACAGAAAAAATATATCGATATTCAAAAAAAGCCATTTTCCATCTATACAACAGAGATACAAAAGAATTAATTCAAATTTTTGACAAAAAAATTCAGTTAGCTCAATTTTCACCAAACTCTAAGTACATATCTTATGTATATAGGAATAACATATATATATACAATACAGAAACGCGAAAAAGAAAAAAAATAACACATAAAGGATTGCCCAACAAAACTATTTGTGGTGGAACTGATTGGGTGTATGAAGAAGAATTTGGTCTAGTGAAAGGTTATCAATGGTCGCCAAATAGCACATATCTTGCATATTATACTTTTAACGAATCTAAAGTGCCAGAATTTTCTATGGACATGTTTGAAGGGGGATTATATCCAAGACAGGAAAGATTTAAATATCCAAAAGCTGGAGAACGTAATGCAGTAGTGAAGATTAACATATTTAATATTGATACAGATGATGATGTTGTTGCACAGGTAAATAAAAAAACTGAATCTTACTTGCCAAGAATAAAATGGACCAATAGATCAAACCAACTATTTGTGCAAAGACTAAATAGACATCAAAATCACTTGGAATTAATTAGTGTAAACCCGCTCACAGGAAAAAGTAAAATTATATATGAAGAAAAAGATAAGTATTATATTGATATTCATGACAATTTAACTTTTTACAAGGATGATTCAGGCTTTTTATGGACAAGTGAAAAAGATGGCTATAATCACATTTATTTATTTCAAATTAATGGAAAAGAACGACGACAAATTACAAAAGGAAAATGGGAAGTGACACAGTTTTATGGGTATGATGAAGCCAATAAAATCCTATATTATCAATCTAATGAAGATTCGCCACTAGATAAAAATATTTACCGCATTAATGTTTGGGGGAAAAGTAAAAATAAATTAACCCCTCAATCAGGAGTAAATAATGCATCTTTTAACAAAAGCTACACATACTTTATTAACACCCACTCAGACTCAAACACACCTAATAAGATCAAACTATTTAATAAAATTGGTGAGGAAATTAGAACGATAAAGGATTCTAAAAAACTAAATCAAACTTTAAAAGAGTATGAACTAACAAAAAAAGAATTCTTTACATTTAAAACTAGCGAAGGGGTTAAGCTAAACGCATGGATGATGAAACCTCTAGGTTTTGATGAAACAAAAAAATACCCAGTTTTAATGTATGTCTATGGTGGGCCAGGTTCACAAACCGTTACCAATTCTTGGGGTGGCAGCAATTATATGTGGTACCAATTTTTATGTCAGAAAGGTTATATCATTGTTTCCATTGATAACAGAGGTACAGGCGGAAGAGGTGCTAAGTTTAAAAAATGTACTTATAAAGAACTTGGAAAACTAGAAACCATTGATCAAATTGAAGGGGCTAAGTATTTATCAAATTTAAATTATGTTGATCCCACAAGAATCGGAATTTGGGGTTGGAGTTATGGTGGATACATGTCATCTCTTTGCATTTTAAAAGGGTCGAGCTATTTTAATACAGCTATCGCTGTTGCACCAGTAACAAATTGGAGATTTTATGACACTATTTATACTGAAAGATATATGCAAACGCCTAAAGAAAATCCCAACGGATATGATTTAAACTCACCTATTCACCACGTAGACTCATTGATCGGGAATTATTTTTTAATACATGGATCAGCAGACGACAATGTACATGTACAAAATACATATGAAATGGTCGATGCATTAGTAAATGCAAATAAACAATTTGATTTATTTATATATCCTGATAAAAATCATAGTATCTATGGGGGAAACACCAGATTACATTTATTCACCCAGATTACTGATTTTATAATGAAAAATCTGTAATTTTACACCTCTAACAATTTAAAAGTTTTATATCATGATTAAAATGGCCCTATATATTTGCTTAACTATATTTTCATTAATAGTAGCAAAATTAGTTATTGACAGAAATGAACACCCAAAAGGATTGTTCCATTTATTCTTTGCTGAAATGTGGGAGCGTTTTAGTTTTTATGGAATGCGGGCTTTACTAGTTTTATATATTGTAAAAGATTATATGCGAAGTGTAGAAAATAATGAGGAAATTGCATATGGTATTTATGCTGCATATGGAGCATTAGTATATGCAACACCCTTACTTGGAGGAATTATTGCAGATAGGTTAATTGGTTATAGAAAAGCAATTATGTTAGGAGGGGTGTTGATGGCAATTGGACATTTTTTCATGGCTTTTCCACATGATTTCTTCTTCTACGGTGCTCTTGCATTGCTAATTGCAGGTAATGGATTTTTTAAACCAAATATTTCGTCATTAGTTGGAGCACTTTACGAAAAAGGAGACATAAAGAGAGATTCTGGCTTTACTATATTTTACATGGGGATTAATTTAGGTGCATGTGTAGCTCCTTTAATGTGCGGTTATTTAGGCGAATCGTTTGGATGGCATTATGGATTTGGATTAGCTGGTATTGGAATGCTAGCTGGAATAATTGTGTTTTGGGATGGAATGAAAAAGGGAATTTTTGGTGACAAAGGTCTACAACCTATCGAATTTAGAGACAAAAAGTATTTCAACTTAAATATCGACAAATGGGTATATGGATTTGCTTTTCTTATGGTTCCTTTATTTGCTTATTTGATTGTTGCAGAAGCTGGCGGAAATCATCTTTTAGGTGTATTAATTAATGTAATTTTATTAATCTCTGGAGTATATATGCTTTACCTAATTATTACTTATGCTATGAAAGGTGAGAGCAAAGTAAGTATGAAACTAGGAGCAATTATGATTCTAGCAGTACTATGTGCTATCTTTTGGGCATGTTTTGAGCAGGCTGGAAGCTCAATTATTATCTGGACAGATAAAGTGATCAACTTACATGGATTTAATGCTTCTGAAACAAATGCAATTAACCCATTTATAATAATTATTTTTGCTATTCCATTTGCGATGCTATGGAGTAAACTAGATTCGATAAAAAAGAACCCAAACACACCAATTAAATTTGGATTAGGGTTGACTTTATTAGCAATTGGATTTTTGTTTTTTGGATACAGTATCAAACTAATGGGAGGGGGTGAACAAATACCATTTTTCACCTTAGTAATTGGATGGCTATTTATTACATTTGGTGAATTATGCTTATCTCCTATAGGACTATCTAAAGTGACGCAATTAAGTCCAACAAAAATTGTAGCTTTCATGATGGGTTTATGGTTTTTATCATCTACTGTAGCACATTACATTTCTGGATTTTTAGCAAAAGAAACCACCAAACCTATTATTGAACTTGCATCAGGACAAGATGAAGGTAATTTTATTGACCAATGGAATCAGAAAATGATTGGCCAAGACAACTATGCAGTATACGCTGAAGTTTATAATACAACAAACAGTCTATATCAGGAATTAGATCAAATATTTATAATGAACTACAATGAAGCTAAAATTGTGGCCGAAATATTAAATGAAAAAGGAGAAAAAATGTTTGACCTTGAGAATGCTTTGAAAAAGGGAGGAGAATCATATAATCCTGTGGAACATTTACACTTATATAATGCTGAACAAGATAGTCTCAGGAAGTATGTCGAAATACATAAGCAAATTTCTAAACTGACACAAAATGCAGGAGAGTCTGAAGAAAAAATTGAAGAATTGAAGAAAACATTACTTAATTCATCAAGTATATGGGCTAAAAAAGGGAAAACTGGATTCTTATCCTATGGCTTAGAGGGCATATTTGTTTTAGACGCAAAAGGAGATGAAGCACTAATTGAAAATAAAGATGGGAAGAAAGTGAAAAAGATTTATGACTTAACTTCCTTTCAACAAAATTATCTAGAATCAAATTTCAGATACAAAAAAGATTATTTTAAAGAAGGTTCCGAAATAATAGATCGAAACCAATTTGCCACTTTTATTTCTATGCGTTACAACAACCTTTATGGAAAAATTGGATTTATGACATTATTAATAGCACTAGGAACATTTATATGTTCGCCAGTGATTAAAATACTTATGGATGATGTGCATTAAAAAATTAATATTTGGATTTATTTTTATTTTCGCAACCATCATGTCTTCACAAGAAAATGATGGCTGGTTGGTCAACTATGAGGAAGTATATAAAGCATCCATTGAGCAAGACAAACCTATAATGGCGAATTTTACTGGAAGTGACTGGTGTGGATGGTGTAAAAAACTGAAAAAAGCAGTATTTGACACAGAAACTTTTAAAAAATGGGCCGCTAAAAATGTGATTTTATTTGAATTAGATTATCCAAGAAGAACTCCTCAAGACCCCTCAATAAAGGAACAAAATCGCCAACTACAACAAACATTTAGATCTGTAGTGCGCGGATATCCCACTGTATTAATTTTTGATATTGAAAGAGATTATGATGAAGGTCAAAAAAAAGCTGATGGAATCAAAATACATGGTAAGATGGGTTATATGGGTGACCCTAATTCATTTATAAATACAGCCAAAAATCATATTTCAAATAGAAAAAAATAACATCCAAACAGATTATTTGAAGTGGATGAAAAAAAATTAGAGTGTTATAGGGTGGCTAATGGGACTCGAACCCACGACCCTCGGTACCACAAACCGATGCTCTAACCAACTGAGCTATAGCCACCATAATAATTTTTGCAAATATAGTAAAGAGATTAAATAATAATAATAAGTGAAGAGATTTATTGAATATATTAAACATACCATTAATGATAAAATTACATTTTGGAAATGGGAGAATCTAAAAAAGAAACTGGTTCAACATGGACCTACCTTCCTAATTATTTTAATAATAGTTGAACTCTTCGAACATATTGGTCTACCATTATTATTTTACTATCTAGGAGAAAGTGTGAGTGATTTCTTTTATTTATTAATACCAGCCCCTCTTTTAATATGTTTACATTTTATCACAGCACCAATTGTTTTCTTTATTTATTTAACTATTACTAAAAAAAAAATATCTCAATTTTATAAAAACATAATAAAATTATTTACCAGCATTTCGATTGCTCAAATAATACCAATAGCTATACTGCCAATTTTAACACAATATTTTTCTCCTGAACAATTTGGAGTATATGGTTTATATGTTAGTGTTTGTTCTATATTTGGTGTTGTAGCAAGTGGAAAATATGATGTGGCAATTATGCTACCAAAAAAGAAAATTGATGCAATTAATATATTAATATTATCTTTTCTAATTGCATTTTTATTTTCAATATTTTGTTTTTCTATTTTAAACATATTTAACGACCAAATTTTTCAACTAACAGAATCAGAGGCATTGAAAAAATACTACATTATAATTCCTATTTCTATTTTTTTAATTTCCATTAATCAATCTATTCTAGTATGGTTTAATCGCCTGAAACGCTATAACACCATTGCAAATCAAAATATTTT
>NZWM01000056.1 GCA_002698365.1 Flavobacteriales bacterium
AAAAACTCCCATTGAGCAAATAACTGAAAAATTAGACTTTGCAGACTTATTAAATACAATTGCACAAGAATATCCGAAAATACGAATTAGATTTTCCACATCCAATCCGCAAGACATGAAAGACAAAGTGCTCGAAACTATTGCACTACATCGAAACATCTGCAATTATATACACCTACCTGTACAATCAGGGAGTTCAAAAATATTAAAACTAATGAATAGAGGCCACACAAGAGAATGGTATCTAGATCGAATTAAATCAATAAAAAAACACATCCCTAGCTGTGGAATATCATCAGATTTTATCACAGGATTTTGTGATGAAACCGAACAAGACCATCAGTTAACACTAAGTTTAATGGAAATTGTTAAATACAATTTCAGTTATATGTTTTATTATTCTGAAAGACCCAATACTTTTGCACAAAGACAACTATCTGACAATATTCCTGAAAAAGTAAAAAAAAGAAGACTACAAGAAATTATTGATCTACAGCAAAAGCATTCATTATTTAGAAATCAATTAAACATAGGAAAAACACATGAAGTATTGATTGAGGGGATTTCAAAAAAATCAAATAAACATTTTTATGGAAGAACGACGGACAATACTGTAGTTGTCTTTGCAAAAAGAAAATTTTCAATAGGAGATTTTGTAGATGTTGAAATTAAAAAGTGTACATCTGCTACACTAATAGGAGAAATAGTCTAAAAAAAGAATATGAATAATGACATAATAAAAATAAAACAAAGGTTTAATTTGGTTGGAAACTCCCACCTATTTGTTAGAGCACTAAAAAAAGCTTTGAGGGTTGCAAACACAAACATATCTATTCTAGTAAGTGGTGAAAGTGGAACAGGAAAAGATATTATTCCCAAAATTATTCATGAAAATTCTGCGAGAAAACATGGACAATTTATCGCGGTTAATTGTGGGGCAATCCCTGAAGGAACTATTGACAGTGAATTATTTGGACATGAAAAAGGTGCCTTTACTGGAGCAATAAATAGCCGAAAAGGGTATTTTGAAGTTGCAAATAATGGAACTATCTTTTTAGATGAGATTGGAGACTTGCCTGCAGCAACACAAGTGCGACTATTAAGAATATTGGAAAATGGTGAATTTATCAAAGTAGGTTCATCTCAAGTAGAAAAAACCAACGTTAGATTAATTGCGGCGACTAATTTAAATCTATTGGAAGCTGTTGAAAAAAATCAATTTCGAGAAGACTTGTATTATCGAATCAATACTATTGAAATTGAAATGCCACCACTAAGATTGCGAAAAGAAGATATTCATTTAATGTTTCGGAAATTTGTTTCTGACTTTTGCAGCCAACATAAAATGCCAAGTTTAAAACTTACTGACAAAGCCATCAGTCTAATTGAAAAACATAATTGGCCTGGGAATATTCGAGAATTAAAAAACTTTGCAGAAAAACTTTGTGTTATCGAAGAAAAAAGAACCTTGAATGACAATGAAGTCAATAATCACTTGTTGACAACTCCAAATACTGGCTCTTTAGTAGTTAAAAAATCTGAAGAAAATAATAGTTTTTCCGAAAGAGAAATTTTATATAAAATTTTATTTGATTTAAAAAATGATTTAAATGATTTGAAAAAAATCACTTTAGACTTAATCCAGGGTGACCAGACAAATGAAACACTTAAAACAAACCACGCAGAAAGGATTCAAAGAATTTATAGTGACGATAAATCTTTGGAGGTCGAAAAAATTGACACAAATAAATCTGAAATAATTGACCAAGAAATAATTGAAGAAAATTTATCACTACAAGATAATGAATGTGAAATAATTCAAAAAGCATTAGAAAAAAATGCAGGAAAAAGAAAAATGGCAGCAAAGGAGCTAGGCATATCTGAAAGAACACTTTACAGAAAAATTAAACAATATGACTTATCTTAATTTATCCTATATCTACTTATGTATCACTCTTCTAAGTGGATGTGGCATATATTCATTTTCGGGAGCCTCAATACCTGCAGAAACGGAAACCTGCTCAATCAATTATATTCAAAATGAAGCTGATTTAATCGAACCAAACCTGAGCAATAGACTGACGGAAGCTCTAATTCAAAAGTGTCAAACAGAAACAGACTTAACAATTGTAGATGCTGGTTCAGATATTAATTTTTCTGGAAAAATTATAAAATATGAGGTTCAGCCAATCGCCATACAGAATGATGAAACAGCAGCTCAAAATAGATTAACAATTGGTGTGGAGATCAATTTCATTAGTAATATCAATAAAACAGATAATTTCACCGAAATCTTTACACAATACGCAGATTTTAATAGCAACATTAATTTCTCAGAAGTGGAAGAAATGCTAAATAATTTAATCATTGAAGAAATTGTCGATGATATTTTTAATAAATCTTTTATGAACTGGTAAATTTCTAAAAAAGAGATGGAGAAACAGATTTTTAACAATTTTATAAAAAACCCCAAACAAAACTCAGAATCAATATCTGAAAAAGAAATTAAGTCATTAAAAGAAAAATTTCCATATTGTGAAATACTACACAATATATTATTATTAAAAGCACATATAAATAACGATATTAACTTTAATGAAATCTTATCCAAAACCTCACTATACTCTTCTGACAGAAAATCCCTTTTCTATTTAATTCATCCCAAAACAAAAATAAAAAGCGGAAATTTAAAAAAGAAAACAACTTATGATTTTGAGAACTGGCTTCAAAAACCAATATCAAAAAACAAAACACAATATTTAATCAAAAAAAACATAAAAAAAAGCGTTGAACATAATGACACTCTTACCACAGAAACATTAGCTGAAATCTATGTAGAACAAGGTCATTATGAAAGAGCAATACAAGCATATAAAATTTTATGTTTGAAATATCCAAAAAAAAGTAGTTTCTTTGCAAACCGAATAGAGGAAATAAAAAACAAACTAAATTAAACTATGTATACACTTTTTGCAATACTAATCATTATCACATGTATTCTACTTATCCTAATAATTATGATACAAAATCCAAAGGGCGGGGGATTGTCATCTGCTTTTGGGGGAGGGAATCAAATTATGGGAGCAAGAAAAACATCTGATTTTTTGGAAAAAACCACCTGGACTCTAGCCATTATACTGGTATCATTGGCACTATTATCAAATTTTTCTATTCCTAGGGGGAATTCAGAGAATCAAAGCATAATTCAAAGTATTGACACAGAAGGGAATCAAGTTGAAGATAATGTTTTTGATGAGATTGACATACAACAACAAATAAATATTGCTGACAGTTTAAAATAGTATTACCTAGATTGTCTGCCAGATTGTCCGATTTTAATAAAAAAATAATGTTTGGCACAATTTCTGTTCTTACCGAAATAATAAAATTATAAACATCTAATTAAAAAATAAACTTTTATGAAAATTAAACCATTAGCTGACAGGGTTCTTGTAGAACCATCTGCAGCAGAAACAAAAACAGCAAGTGGAATTATAATTCCAGATTCTGCACAAGAAAAACCTCAAAAAGGTAAAGTTATAGCTGTTGGACCAGGCACAAAAGATAACCCAGTCACCCTGAAAGTAGGTGACCATATTCTTTATGGTAAATATTCTGGAACAGAATTAAAACATGATGGAGGTGATTATTTGATTATGAGAGAATCAGATATATTAGCTACTATATAACATATTTAAAAAAAAAATTTTAACTAAAAAATTAAGAAAATGGCAAAAGAGATAAAATTTAACACAGAAGCAAGAGATGCTTTAAAAAAGGGAGTTGACGCATTATCTGATGCAGTTAAAGTAACACTAGGACCAAAAGGTAGAAATGTTGTAATTGATAAAAAATTTGGGGGACCCTCAATCACAAAAGATGGTGTATCTGTTGCAAAAGAAATCGAATTAGAAGACACAATTCAAAATATGGGAGCTCAAATGGTAAAAGAAGTTGCTTCAAAAACTGCNGATGAAGCTGGTGATGGAACAACTACGGCAACCGTATTAGCCCAATCAATCGTTTCAATTGGNTTAAAAAATGTAACAGCAGGTGCCAACCCTATGGATTTAAAACGCGGAATTGACAAAGCTGTAAAAACCATTGTAAATGATTTAAAAAAACAATCTGTTGCAGTCGGGAATAACAACGAAAAAATCGAACAAGTAGCAACTATCTCTTCAAACAATGATAATGAAGTTGGTAAATTAATTGCAGAAGCAATGTTAAAAGTTAGTCAAGAAGGTGTAATTACTGTAGAAGAAGCAAAAGGAACCGAAACTTCCGTAGAAGTAGTTGAAGGAATGCAATTTGACAGGGGTTATTTATCGCCATACTTTGTNACGAATGCAGATAAAATGGAAACAGAACTAGATAATCCATTATTATTAATTTTTGACAAAAAGATCTCCANCATGAAAGATCTTTTACCAATTTTAGAACAAACATCGCAAACAGGAAAACCACTATTAATTATTGCGGAAGATGTTGATGGGGAAGCTTTAGCGACATTAGTAGTAAATAAAATTAGAGGTAGTTTAAAAATTGCAGCAGTAAAAGCACCTGGTTTTGGAGACAGAAGAAAAGAAATGCTAGAAGATATTGCAATATTAACTGGTGGAGTAGTTATTTCAGAAGAGAAAGGACATAAACTAGAATCTACAACCATGGAAATGTTAGGAAGTTGTGAAAAGATAGTCGTTGACAAAGACAACACAACTATTGTAAATGGATCTGGAAAAAAGAAAAATATTGATACAAGAATCAATCAAATAAAAGCACAAATTGAATCTACTACATCTGATTATGACAAAGAAAAACTGCAAGAAAGATTAGCAAAACTTTCTGGTGGTGTAGCTGTGTTATATGTGGGTGCAGCAAGTGAAGTAGAAATGAAAGAAAAAAAAGATCGGGTCGATGACGCTCTAGCTGCAACAAAAGCTGCAATAGAAGAAGGAATTATCCCAGGAGGTGGTGTTGCACTAATTAGATCTGGAGAGAAATTAAAAAAATTAACTGGAGAAAATGACGATGAAAATACAGGGATTCAAATTATTGCAACAGCTATACAAGAGCCACTAAGACAAATTGTAGCTAATTCAGGTGGAGAAGGGTCTGTGGTAATATCAAAAATTTTAAGTAAAAAAGGAGACTTCGGATATAATGCGAAAACTGACACATACGAAAATATGTTAAAAGCAGGTATAATTGACCCAACAAAAGTTACAAGGATTGCACTAGAAAATGCAGCGTCTGTAGCTGGAATGTTGTTAACAACGGAATGTGTGTTAGCCGATATACCAGAGGATAATCCGGCTCCAGCAATGGGTGCTCCTGGAATGGGAGGAGGAATGCCTGGAATGATGTAAACAAAGTAAATGATTAACTCCTCTTAGCATAAAATCAACTAGGAGGAGTTAATTTTTTTTTCACAATTGTAGATATAGTTTTTCCATCGGACCTACCTTTTGCTCTACTAATAGCAGATGCTATTAATCTACCCATGTCTTTCATGGAATTAATATTTAACTCCACCATTAGTAGATCAATGAGCTCTTCTAATTCTTTATGACTATATGGTGTAGGCAAATAAGACGAGATAATACGAGCTTGACCCTCTTCATGTTTTGCAAGATCTAGTCTTTTTTGTTCCAAATATATTTTTGCTGAATCTTGTCGTTGTTTTAATAATTTTTGCAAAATTTCTATCTCTTTTTCTTCCGTTAAATCTTCGGAGTCTCTACCTGTTTTTAATAATAAAATTGCTGATTTAATTGAACGACATACCTCAAGCCTTAAAGTATCTTTACTTAACATTGCTGACTTTATGTCTTCCATAATTCTTGTTTCTAAACTCATACTAATCAACATTATCGTGTAAAAAGGAATTGTTATTTTTTATTTCAAGCTCATCCTCATTGCTATCTAAAACAACACGGGAATTAGGCTCAATAGAAGAATGCTCAGGATCATCCAAGTCCAATCCTTGTCTCTTGTATGCAGGTACTTCTTCTAATTCTTTTAAAACTACTTGATTATTAAAATTTAAATTATGGAATTTTTGCAATCTTTTTTTACGTTCCTCTGCTCGTTTGATATTAGTATCACTAACATCTGTTAACGTATCATTCGTAATATTATTACTTAACACACTTTGATGTAGTAAACTATGAGTGCTGCCATCTTGCGGAGTAACAGATTCTGCTCTGCCTTCTTTTTGAAACTCAACAGTATTATCAAGTTTGTGAGATCCTATTGTAACGACCGACTCTGCATCCGGTACTTGATTCAATTCATTACCACTTTGAGGTTCTTCTAAAAAAGATTGTTGTTCTTGTTCTTGCTTGGCATTCAAAACATGTACTTTTCGCTCTTCAGATCCAGTAATAGGATCCACATCATTAGTGAGCACCCCCGTAGCAATAATTGTAATACTTATATCTTCCTCCAAAGTTGGATCCTCTCCAACTCCCAATATAATATCTGCATCCCCTCCTGCTTCTCTTTGCAAATGATAATTAATTTCATTCACTTCTTTGATTGTGATTTCATCCTTACCTGAAATAACTAATAATAGTATCTTATTAGCGCCCTTAATATGATTGTCATTTAAAAGTGGTGAATCCAATGCTTTTTCAACAACTTCTTCTGCCCTATTCGGCCCACTTGCTTTACCTGAACCCATAATAGCTGTGCCACTATCTTTTAATACAGTTTTAGCATCGTTTAAATCAATATTAACTAAACAATTCTGAGTAATAACTTCTGAAATACCTCTAGCAGCAACCATTAATGTTTCATCTGCTTTTGCAAAACCTGACTTTAACCCTAAATCACCATATACCTCCACTAACTTATCATTATTAATAACTACTAAAGAATCAACATATTCTCTTATTTTTTCTATCCCATCTTGTGCTTGCTTCAACCGTTTTGGCCCTTCAAAACCAAATGGGACTGTAACAATCCCTATAGTTAGAATATCTAACTCCTTGGATATTTTGGCAATTACAGGCGCTGCTCCCGTTCCAGTACCACCACCCATGCCAGCCGTCACAAATACCATTTTTGTGTTTTTTTCCAAAATTCGTCTAATTTCTGATTCACTTTCAAGAGCTGCTTTTTCACCAACCATTGGATTTTCACCTGCTCCCAACCCCTCCGTCAATGATATTCCAAGTTGGATTTTTGTAGGTGCTTGCCCCGTTTCCAAAGCTTGAGCATCTGTATTACAGATAATAAAATCTACATCTTTTATCCCTTCATTTATCATGTGATTAACAGCATTACTTCCACCTCCACCCACTCCAATAACCTTAATCACAGAAGAAACATTTTTTGGCAAATCAAAATTAACCCCTGCTTCTTCGGAATCCAGCTCATCAACTATCTTCTCCTGAGAAGAATCAAAGTCCATTGACATATCTTCAGAATCCTGCTCGTTAATCATAGTGTCTTCAGAAGAACCAAATTCCATTGACACATCTTCAGAATCCTGCTCATTAACCATCAGATCTTCAGAAGAACCAAATTCTATTGACACATCTTCAGAATCCTGCTCGTTTACTATAGGATCTTCAGAAGAACCAAATTCCATTGACACATCTTCAGAATCCTGCTCATTTACTATAGGATCTTCAGAAGAACCAAATTCCATTGACACATCTTCAGAATCCTGCTCGTTACTAAGTAATTCATCTGCATGATTTAAATTAATCGCAGATTCCTGATAATCTGGTTCCATAGCATCATGACCATCACCAAAGTCAGAAAATAAATCTTTAGAAGAATTTAAAAATTTGTTTTTTTCATTTTTCATAATATAAGCCTATTATTCATTTAATAAATATTTAAGAAATTTCTTGGACCATGCTTCAAAAAAAGTGCCATCCGTAGCGTCATTTCCATCAGCTTCGTCAGTTCCGTCAGCACCTTTTATATCCTCATAGTTATTAACTTTTAACCCCCTTAACACTAAGCCGACAGAAGTAGCATACGAAGGATTAGAAATTTCGTCTATGGTTCCTTTTGCCAAATGTTCATTCGAAAACCCAATTCTTGTAGACATGCCTGTTATATATTCAGTTAATTGTTTAATATGCTTTAATTGGGAGCCACCACCAGTCAGCACAATTCCAGCAATTAATTTATTCTTGCCCTCCTGGAAACCATATGAGGTGATCTGTCGATATACTTGATCTATAATTTCTTCAACACGGGCTTTAATGATTTTTGATAAATTTTTTAACGAAATTTCTTTTGGGTCACCACCTCGAAGCCCAGGAATTGAAACAATTTCACTATCACGATTTTCACTTGGTAAAGCTGAACCAAATCTTATTTTTAACAATTCTGCATCCTTTTGAATAATAGAACAGCCTTCTCTAATATCATCCGTAATCACATTACCTCCAAACGGAATCACAGCAGTATGTCGGATAATACCATCTTTAAAAATAGCCACATCCGTGGTTCCGCCTCCAATATCTACTAACACTACTCCTGCTTCTTTTTCTTCTGCACTTAAAACAGCATCCGCAGAAGCAAGAGGCTCCAAGTTTAATGCATTGATTTGTAAACCAGCGGTAAAAACACATCTAGTGATATTTTTGATAGCAGCTGTTTGCCCAGCCACAATATGAAAACTTGCTTCCAATCGACTGCCATACATACCTTCTGGTTCCCTAATATTAGATTGGCCATCTATTTTATATTCCTGTGCCAAAACATGAATAATTTCTTCACCTGGTAAAAGAATTAATTGTTTTACATTTTGATGTAGTTTTTCAATATCTTTCTTATCAATAAACTCTTCTGGATTTTCTCTAATAATATAATCGGAATGTTGCAAACTCCTTATATGTTGACCTGCAATACCTGTACAGACAGATCCAACATTTAAATCAGACTCTTTATTAACAATATCTATAGCATGATTAATAGATTCCACTGTTTGCATAATATTATTTACAATTCCTCTTTTTACACCTAATGATTTTGATTTCCCAACACCTAAAACCTCCAATTTACCATGCTCATTTAATCGTCCCGCTAAACACACAATTTTAGTTGTACCAATATCTAAGCCAAATACTATCCGATCTTTTACTATTTCCTGTTCCATTATTTAACACATATTATTTGATTATTATACTTTAAATTGATTGTTTTACAATAATCACATCCTAATTCTTCAGAAAGAAAAGCAGAAAATGATTTTATTATATTTAATTTACTTCTAATATCATGTTGACCAATTTTTATGCCTAAATCACATAATTTTGATGACAACTCAAAACCTTCTAAAATATCATAATGAATCCCTCCAATTAAATTATTTAACATGTCGTGATTATATATTTGTTCTACTATAGGAATAAAATTTTTAAACTCATTTTCAGCTAAATCTCCACTTATAATCAATAAGTCTTGAGACTCTAATAAAGCAGGCAACAACACTCCATCATCATCATAATAATGAATTCTATCATCACTTAAGACCTTCACAAAAGGCTCTCGAAATGATATATATATATGAGCTACTTTAGCTAAGTCTAAATATACCTCAGCTTTATTAATGTATTCATATTCTAATATTAAATCTTCTAACACTGATGTGTTTATATCTTTTAAGGAATCTTGTGTGTTAAAAAATAATTTTGCCTGAAACACAATATCCTGTTTAGAAAAATTTTTATACAAATTATCATTTAAATAGTGTACTTCTACTTCTTGAATATGGGGTTGATAGTCTATTTCAACTAAAGAAAGTGTAAATATAAATAATGTAATCAACAACAAACCACATGTAAATTTCAATATGTTCTTGAACTTCATCATGCTAAGATAGATTTAATAACTGGCACCAATTTATATATATCTCCTGCCCCTGCAGTAACTATTAAACTGGGTTTTTCGACTTTTAATAAATCTAATATACTGGTGAAATTTACGTGCCATTTATGATGTAAATTTATTTTCGATAACAGTATCTTTGAACTAACACCCGCAATTGGCTTTTCTCTTGCAGGAAAAATATCTAACAAAGCTAGTTTATCTACTGATGATAAAATATCACAAAATTCATTTTCTAAATCTTGGGTTCGTGAAAATAAATGAGGTTGAAAAATCAAAAATAACTCTCTATTTAAATAACGTTTACGAATACTATTAATTAAAACTTTCAATTCTTCGGGATGATGAGCATAATCGTCAATTAAAATTAAATCTTTTGAAACCACATGATATTCAAAACGCCTTTTCACACCTCTATAATTTTGAAAACCTGTTTGTATCTGAAGATCAGAAAGACCTATATACTTTGCAATTGCAGTAGCCATTATGGCATTTTCAATATTATGTTCGCACATATTTTTGATGGATTTTACATAACTATCTTTACAGTCTAGATCACTTAATTCCCTAATACTACTACTACCATTACCATGATCTTTTAAATAATCATGAAACTTCTTTGACACATGACGCGTAATAAAAAGCATATCTTGTGTGTTAACATAAAAATGATAGTAGCTTTCCATCATAGCTTCTACTGAAGGATAAGTATCTATATGATCCCTATCAATAGAAGTAATTAGGGAAATGACTGGCTTAAGATGTAAAAAAGATTGATCATACTCATCTGCTTCTATAATCATATAGTCACTATTTCCAATTAGAAAATTAGAATCATAATTTAGAGACATGCCTCCAAAAAAAGCACTAGGGCTTAAACCGGCATTCTTTAAGAGATGAGACAACATAATACTAATAGTAGTTTTACCATGGGTGCCAGAAATAGCAACAACTTTGTATGCTAAGGAAATCCTTTGCAACAACTCCGACCTTTTAAGAATAGTAAAATTGGCATCATTAAAAAACCTATATAATATGTGATCTTTTTTAATCGCTGGGGTATAAATAATATATGTATCTTCATTGTTCAAAAAATCACTTGGAATTTTTGATGTAGAAACGTCATGTTGAATACGAATTCCACTTTTTTTTAATTTTAATGTGAAAGTATTGTCATTATGGTCATAACCGCCAACATTATGTTTATGGGCATGACACCAGCCAGCCAAACCACTCATGCCAACACCACCAATGCCTAAAAAATACATATTTTTTGCTAATCCTAAACTATTCATAATTATTAGAGTTAAGGTCACCTAAAACAATATTTGCAATTTCAGCTGCTGCATCATATTTAAATAATTGATTTGCATTCTTCCCAATTTCTGCTCTTTTATTTTTGTCTTGCATCAAACACTCAATAAAATCAACCAAATTTGAAAAATTCGAATCCGGTTTTTTATTGTTAATTTCTTTTTCGGAAATTAAAAAAGCTGCATTATTCTTTTTAAGATAATCAGCATTAATTGTTTGATGATTTGCTGTAACATGAGGAGATGGAATCAATATACTAGGCTTAGACAAAAAACACAATTCTGCTATTGCAATAGCACCAGCCCTAGATACAACAATATCTGAAGCATGATATGCTAAATCCATTCTATCAATAAATTTAGTTTTAAAAAAATTGCTGTGATCGCTAAATTTATTCTGATTTTGAACTTCGCCAGTTTGCCAAATAAATTGGAAAGGTTGTGAAAATAAATTTGGAAGGAAAAATAAATCTTGCACCAACTGGTTAATCGCTGGAGCACCCAAACTACCACCTAAAACAAGTATCGTGAAAACATGTTCTTCTAAACCAAAAAAAGATCGACTATCTTTTTTCGAACTGGTGTTTATTTTTAAAGATTTTCGCACAGGATTACCAAAATTCAGCATTTTATTTTCTGGAAAAAATGTTTGCATTCCATCATGAGCCACAAAAATCCTCCTTACGTGCTTTGCTAAAAGCCTATTAGCTAACCCAGGATAACAGTTTTGTTCTTGTATATAAGTATTAATTCTAAACCATGAAGCAGTATATAAAATAGGAAAACTCGCAAAACCACCTGTTCCTATTACAGCTACTGGATGATGATGCAATAAAATGAAAAATGATTGAATTAAACTAATAATAAATTTTAATGGAAATAATATATTTTTAATAATTGAATTTCTATATATTCCCTGTATCCAAAGACCTTTGATGGGGAAACCCGCCTTTGGAACCTTTTTCATCTCCATTCTACCAGAAGCTCCAACAAAAAGAATATCTAAATTAGCATCTCTTTTTTGCAGAGATTTTGCAATTTCAAGAGCAGGAAAAATATGTCCACCTGTACCACCACAACTAATTATGACTTTTTGTTTTTTCATTTTATTTTTGACGACTGATTACTAATTTGATGACTAATATTTAAAATAATACCAAATGCTAATGAGGTGACCCAAACAGACGATCCCCCTTTACTCACTAATGGTAAAGTTTGACCAGTAACAGGTATTAAATTAACTGAAACCGACATATGAAGTAATGCCTGCAATACTATTGTAGTACCTAATCCCAGGAGTAATAAAGAAGAAAAATCATCGTTTGACTTCACACTAAGTATTAAAATTCTTTGATAAAAAACAAGGTAAAAAACCAACACAACACAACCTCCAACCAAACCATATTCTTCAAGTAAAATAGCGAAAATAAAATCTGATTTTGCTTCAGGCAATAATTTTTTATAATAACTGTCACCAGCACCCTGCCCAAGCACACCACCTCTATGAATAGCACTCAGGGCACTATCAATTTGATAATTATTATCACCCACATCATCTGAATTGTAATTTTTTCGATGAACCCAAGTCAAAACATTAGATGGCTTAGTAATTATAAAAATTGTTTGACTTTTTTCAAGATTATAAAATGAATCTAAATAATTCCAAGATAAAATTTTATCTTCTGAAACATTAAATTCTAGTGCCAACTTAGGGATATTTTTTCCATTTTCTCCTGCTTGTTTTACAACAATAAATTCTTTTGTGATTGACAAATTGATAATTCTATTTTTCCAAGTGGTTAATCTAGGTAATACTTTTTCAACCGTATCCATCTTTGGAAGACATAAAAGAGAACAAAAAAGAAATGTTAAAAGCAATAATGGAACTATCAAATATTTTAAAAACAATACCAAAGAATATCCAGATATAAAGACTAAAAATAATATAATACAACCAATCAATACTACTGTTGATAAATTAGATGGAAATATTAACAGACAAATGATAATACTCGGCAATATAATATACAAGAAAAACTTACTAAATGATCCTAATGAATTTTTATATAACACTAAATTCCGACACAAAAATAATATCAAACTATATTTAGCTAATTCCGATGGCTGAAAGGAAATAAAACCGAGTTTAATCCATCTAGCTGCTAAAACCCCACCTCTATTAACTGGATTTATCATACTAGAAAAAAGTAAATACAATAATAACAATCCCGATAGAATTAATAAAATCGCAGATAAATTAGTGAAATACTTATAGTTAAACCTCGAGAATATAAATATTACACCCAACCCCATTATTAAATGAGGAATATGTGTAGCTATAGATTCGGATCCACCAGAACTATATACTAATAATATCGAAGTCAAAAATAAAAGAATTGATATCCACCAAATAATTTTATCTCCAAATACTTTAAACATATATAATAGTTTAAATTTCTAACACTAACGATTTAAACATATTACCTCTTTCTTCATAGCTTGTAAATAAATCAAAACTTGCGCACGCAGGAGAAAGCAAAACTGTATCACCCGCATCAGCATTAAGATATGAAGCTCGAACAGCATCTTGCATGCTGTTGACCACAATAATATCTTCAACAGAAGACTTAAATGCTGCTTTAATTTTTTGAGGAGTATTTCCTAAATAAATAATAGATTTAACTTTTTCGTCTACAAACTTTTTTAAAGTAGTGTAATTATTCCCCTTATCTACACCACCACATATCCAAATTATTGGCGCATGAACACTATCTAATGCATAATATACTGCGTTACAATTTGTTGCTTTTGAATCATTAATAAAATTTACACCCGAAACTTTTGCCACAAACTCTAATCTATGTTCCACTCCTTTAAAATTTGCTAATGATTTTTTAATCATACTATCCCTAATTCCAAGGCTAGTAGCAGCTATACTTGCTGCCATGGAATTATAAATATTATGTGTTCCCTGTAATGCTAAGTTGTGTATTGTCATATTAAAAAAATTTTTTTGTGTGTTAATAATTATTTTATCTTTTTCAATCCATGCACCATAATTTGTATCAACTGGTTTAAGATCTCCAAATGGATATTTTTGAGATTTTATTGTTTTTAAATAAGTTGTAATACTTTTATCCTCTGAAAAATAAATGAAGACATCTGATGCAGATTGATTCTTTTGAATTTTGAGTTTTGTATCTATATATTGTTGGAAATTATTATCATAGCGATCTAAATGATCTTTAGTTACATTCAATACAACTGATATATCGGGCTTAAACTGAATGATGTCTTCCAACTGAAAACTACTTACTTCAACAATATAATTTTCAACCGGATTCTCAACAATACTCTCTGAAAAACTTTTGCCAATATTACCGACTAAAGACACACTCAATCCTGCTTCAGATAATATGTGCAACAACATTGAAGATGTGGTCGTTTTACCATTTGTACCTGTCACTGCAATAATCTTACTGTCAGTATGAGAATAGGCAAACTCTATTTCAGATATAATTGGAATATTTTGTTTTCTAGCATTTTTCAATAATTCTATTTTTTGAGGTACACCTGGGCTTTTAATTATGAAATCTATCCCTTTTAATTGTTCCTTACTTTGCACCCCCTCTTCAATTCGAACTCCTAAAGCAAGCAATACATCCCTATGTTTTTTATCTATTTTTTGCGTGCTTGTAACCAAAATATTATAGTTAAGCTTATTTGCTAACTTAGCAGCACCCACACCACTAATCCCACCTCCCACTATAAGTATATTTTTCTGATTCATTTTATCTTAATTTTAAAGTCACAAATGCTAGTAGGCATAAAAAAACACAGACAATCCAAAATCGGGTTACGATTTTACTTTCATGTATACCTTTTTTTTGATAATGATGATGTAATGGAGACATAAGAAAAATTCGCTTTCCGACTCCATATTTTCTCTTTGTGTATTTGAAATAGCCAACCTGCATGATTACCGAAAGGCTTTCCAAAAAAAATAAACCACAAAATATCGGCAAGAGTAATTCTTTTCTTATTAAAATAGCAACTACACCTATAATGCCACCTAGGGCTAAACTACCAGTATCACCCATAAATATTTGAGCCGGGAATGAATTATACCACAAAAAGCCAACACAAGCACCAACAAATGCAGAGAGAAAAACTACTAATTCAGGAATATGTGGGATATACATTACATCCAAATAATTCGCAAAAATCATATTCCCAGACACATAACAAAAAACACCCAGAGTTGCGCCGATAATAGCACAAGCACCTGTAGCTAAACCATCAATACCATCAGTTAAATTTGCCGAATTAGAAACCCCCGTAATAATAAAGACTGTTATAAAACTAAATAAGAAAAAAATTAGCCACTCCATATTAAATGGCTCTATCAATAAATCAGCATAATCCAATTGATTATTTTTTACAAATGGTATTGTCGTTTTTAATGATTTTTCTGCAGGAGCTAATTTTATATTTTTACTATCCTGATAGCTTTCGACAGATGTTGATGTTAAATTTTCTTGTACAACAATACTTGGATGGAAAAGCATCATTGCTGCAACTATAAGCCCTAAAATAACTTGACCAACAATCTTAAACTTGCCTGCTAAGCCATTCTTATTGTTTTTAAAAACTTTGATATAATCATCTATAAAGCCAATAACTGCCATCCAAACAGCAGTAATAATCATAATAATGACATATATATTATTAAGCCGACAAAATAAAAAAGTGGGAATCAGTATACCGAGTAATATAATTACACCACCCATTGTAGGAGTACCAGACTTTTCTTTTTGACCTTCAAGACCTAAATCTCTAATATCATCTTTTACTAATTTTTTTGATAAAAATTCAATAATTGATTTACCAAAATAAATTGTCACAAACAAAGAAGTAATCATTGCTAACGCTGATCTTACAGAGATATAATTAAATAAATTATGAAATGTAGCATCAATGCCTGAAGAGTATAGATAATCAAATAAGTAATGTAGCATAATTTAAATTTTTAATATTTTTTTAAGAGTTTTAAAATCATCAAATGGATGTCTGATAGATCGAATTTCCTGGTAATTCTCGTGACCTTTTCCTGCTATCAGTATAATGTCACCTTTTCCTGCTGATTCAACAGCAGTATGAATTGCATCTTCTCTATTAGTAATTCTTTGAATCTTGTGAGTTAAAGCATTGCTTAAATCTAAGCACATATCATCCAGAATAGATTCAGGATTTTCAAACCTAGGATTATCAGATGTAAAAATTGACAATCTACTGTTTTCAGTAGCTATTTTAGCCATTATGGACCTTTTACCGGCATCACGATTTCCACCACAACCTATCACTATGATTAAGTCTTTTGTAACATCACAAAATTTTCCTATTGAAGTGATAACTTTTAATAATGCATCCGGTGTATGCGCGTAATCTACAATACCAACAACGCCATCCTTTCCTTTTAACACATTAAAGCGACCGGGCACCTGTGGAACAGTACTTAAAGCCTCTATAATTGAATGTCTTGTGACAGGCGATGTAAGACATTTTTTTTCATTAACAACTAATTCACATGCCACTGCAAAAGTTGCTAATAAATTATATAGATTAAAATCTCCGACTAAATCTGTATTAATTGTAATTCTTTCATGCCCACCTTCATGTTCACAAAATCCATCGAAACCTATACGAAGTCCATCAACACTACTTCTAATAATTGTTCCATAATATAAAGAAGCCTGTCTTTGACCATAGGGGATATGTTGTGCTTGTGAATCCCTTGCAATATCATGCCCCTCTGGATCATCAATATTCACTATGGCTTTTGCTTTTGGAGATAGTTGATCAAAAAAAGATTTTTTTGTATTAAGATAATTTTCGAAAGTTCCATGATAATCAAGATGATCTCTACTTATATTAGTAAATACAGCAATATCAAAATCTAAGCCTGATATACGTTTTTGAGAAATAGCATGTGAACTGACTTCCATAAAACAATACTCGCAACCAGCATCTACCATATCCGACAATAGTTTATTTATTGTAATTGCATCTGGTGTAGTATGAGTACTTGAAAACCTCTTATTGTTAACTTGATTCTCAATAGTAGAAATCATGCCAACTAGACCAGGATAATTTCCCAGATAGGATCTATCTGGAAAATATAATTTTTCAAATAACGAGGTTAAATAATATACTGTTGATGTTTTACCATTAGTTCCAGTTACACCAACTAATTTGATCTTGCGTGATGGGTTATCGAAAAAATTGGATGCAATAATAGCTAAAGCATATGAACTATCACTTACCTTTATATAAGTGACTGCAGGGACTATATTTAACGGTAATTTTTCACAAACAACCACAGATGCACCAGCAGATATTGCAGCCATAATATAATCATGTCCATCATTTTTTACACCTTTATTAGCAACAAACAAAGATGATTGTGCAACTTCCTGGGAATTGAAATGAATACTTTGAATTTTCACATCAACATCACCAATGATTTTGTCATACTCTAATTCACATAATAATTGTTGTAATAATTTCATTAAATAAATAGTGTTATTGCTAAATCCTGTTTCACCTTACTATTGGCCTTAGGGTATTGATGTTTAACTACACCAACTCTGCCTTTTATAATGACTTCATATCCAGCATTTTCTAAAACACAAATTGCATCTCTAATATGCATTCCTACTACTGACGGGTAATAATCCTTATTATATTCTAGCGCAATTTGATTATCATAATTATCTAATAATTCACTTACGGAATAATTGACTAAACTTATTTTTTTCGCATTACTACCGCCCCATTTGACACCCTCTTTTATATATATATTATTTGCTATTTCTTTAAAAGCAGGAAGAGCAACCTGAGATCCATAAAATCCAATTTTTGGATTGGGATTATCTACTAAAACTATACAAGTATATTGTGGGTCATCTGAAGGAAAAAACCCCACAAATGAAGCCTGATACTCCTTGTTTTTGTTTTTTTGACCATAATTTTTAACACTAGTGCCAGTTTTTCCAGAAACTGAAAAAGGTAATTTATTTAATTCAGAGCCTGTTCCAGTTAACACAACCTCTCGTAATAGTAACTGAATCTTTTGAATGGTGGATTCTGAGCAAATAGTATGTGAAATCTGATCTTTGGGTACATCAATTAAATTACTGCCAGACCTTAATAAATAACCTAAATGTGGGGCAATAAAATACCCGTTATTTGCCACCGTATTATAAAAAGTTAAAATATCTAAGGTGGTTAATCCTATTTCATATCCATACGACATCCACGGTAAAGAAACACCTGACCAAGAGTCATCGGAGGGAAATTTAATAGCTGGTTTTGGAGCACCAATTAAATCAATTTTAGACTTATCAGCCAATCCAAAATTATATAATCTATTAACAAATAATTCCGGATTTTTATTATAATGTTTTGTTATCAACCTAGCAATTCCAATATTAGAAGAATGGGCAAAAGCTTCTCTAAGAGACACAACCCCCATTTGCTCATGATCAACTGTGGGGATTTTGGCACCTTTAAATCTATAAGAGCCATTTTTACAATCGATAGTATCATCAATATTACCACCATAATCCTCAAAATAGCTCATTATCGAAGCGAGTTTAAAGGTTGAACCTGGTTCTATTTGCCTAGTGACAGCAAAATTTTCTATATCTGCATATGTGTTTTTTTGTGTTTTTTTAAGATTGGTGATGGCTTTAATTTGACCTGTTTTTACTGCCATCAAAATAGCTGTTCCAAAATCAGCATCATATTTCTCTAACTGACGTAACAATGATTTTTCTAATATATCTTGATAATCTAATTCAAGGGTTGTTATTAAATCTTTGCCCGGATCTGGGTCTATATTGTTTGGGCTATCAATTATTCTATTGACTCCGGGTTCACGAAGAACAATAGATTTTCCATCTTTACCCATGAGATATGCATTATAACTATACTCTAACCCATATTTGGGTGTATTATCATTACGGAGATCGCCAATAGTTCTAGCTGCTGAATTAGAATTTGGTTTTTTTCTGCTTGAATATTGTTTAATAAGTAACCCACCCCTTAAAGGCTTTTTAAAGAAATTTATTTTTTTTATTTGATCAATTTCATCTGATGAAACATCTCTCTTTAATAAAAAATATTTTTTATTCTCCGCATTTTTTAAATCAATTAAATATTCTTTTTGAGACTTATTTTTAAATATATTAGCTAAATCAAACGCTAATTCTTCTAAATCATTTTGACTAGCATCTAAATACGTGCCGTCATATCTTAATTCATATCTCAATGAAGTAACAGCTAATAATTTATAATCATAAGTATATATATTCCCTCTTTCAGCTGGAATAATTGCTGTTTTTAAGTGTGAAATCTCTGAATATTCTTGTGAATTAATGATTTTTAATATACTTATTACAATAGCTGCCGAAAACCCCATAATAAATAGTGCTAGAAATGTTAATCGCAATGAATGTTTAATCCTCATCATAAAACTGTATACTTATTAATGGTTTTTGTGATGAAAAAAAATCCAAAGCTTCCGCTTTTTGCAACAAATAAGAACGCTTACTTTCACTCATCAAAATAGTTTTTGTTGCTACGTATTCTGATTTTAGAATTTTCACTTCCTGAGATAAATCCATTAATTCTTTATCCTTATTTGAAACCGAATTTGCTAACCAAATACTAATGAACGAATAAGTAGTAAAGACAATAATGAATCGCCTAATATTAAAAAAGTCTGTGTTTTTTAAATTTTCAATATTTAATATTTTTTTGATATTCATTGAACTATATTTTTTCACAAATTCTAAGCTTTGCACTTCTAGCTTTATTATTTAATTTAATTTCCATATCAGTTGGAACAATCGGTTTTTTAGTAATCAGTTTAAATGGAGTTATTGGATTTCCAAAAAAATCCTTTTCTTGAGAATTCAAAAAATTACCACATCTCATAAAACTTTTCACAATTTTATCCTCAATAGAATGATAAGAAATGACAACAAGCCTACCTGTTGGAACAAGTAATTCTTGTGCTTGCCTCAACATAGATTTTAAAACATGGATTTCGTTATTAACCTCTATCCGAATAGACTGAAAAAGACGAGCAAAAAATTTATTATGAAATTGTTCTGGGATAGAATTTTGAAATATGTTTTTCAAATCAAAAGTTGTATTAATGCTATGTTTATTACGATGTTTAATTATTGCATCAACAATAAATGTTGGGTTTTTAAAATCAGCATGTTCTTTAAAAATTCTCCCCAATTCTTGACGACTATATTTATTTACAACAAAAACGCCATCTTTTTTTAAATTTTTATCCATTCGCATATCAATGATGGAATTATATTTCAATGAAAAACCTCTATTATTATCACTAAATTGATAGGAAGAAACTCCTAAGTCAGCTATTATGCCATCCACATTACAAAATTTAAGTCGCTGTAATTCTTTATTTAAATCACTAAAATTTTTATTTATCATTATAAATCTGTCATTATTCCATTTTCCATTTCTTAAAGCTTCTTGATCTTGGTCAAATGCAATTAAATATCCATCTTGCAGATTTTTTAAAATTTCTTTTGAATGACCACCTCCGCCAAATGTTAAATCAATATATACCCCATTGGGTCTTATATTTAAACCTTTGATTGCATCATCCAACAGAACAGGCTCATGAAATTTACTCATTCTTAATATCTTGAGATCCCATTACATCTTCTGCAAGTGAAGCAAAATCCACAGTATCATTATTAATGATAGATTCATACGAATCTCTATCCCATATTTCAATCATATTTGCAGAGCTAGATAAAACAACTGTTTTTTCTATACCAGCATATGATTGAAGATCTCTTGGAATCAAGAGTCTTCCTGTTACATCTAAATCCACAACCTTAACCCCCGCAGTAAACATTCGAATAAAATCATTATTCTTTTTCACGAATCGATTCAACTTATTAATATCTAATACAACTTTATTCCACTCCTCCATCGGAAATAATTCTAAACATTTATGAAACACACTTCTCTTTAATATAAATGGAGAATCAAGAGACGACAACAGCTGCTTCTTAAATGCTTTAGGTAGCATTAGTCGGCTTTTTGCATCCAATCTACATTCATAAACTCCAATTAAGTGCATATTCATTTTACCACAAAAACTAATTATAAAGCCTAAAATTAGTCATTTCACACCACTTTATACCACTTTATACCACTTATTTTTTTTAACAACAAATGAACATTTTTTTAACATTTTGAACTAATTTATGTTAATAACTATTTGGATTATAGCTGATAATACAGCATTAAAGTATATATTTAGGGAGTTGAAAAAAGAACAAAATGAAATATAAATACATAGAAGAAGGTGAGGGTGAAGTGGTAATTCTCCTGCACGGTTTAATGGGAGCAGTAAGTAATTTTGAATCTACCATAAAAACACTACCCAAAGCAGGATACCGAGTTATTCTCCCAATGCTGCCATTATACGATTTGTCTATTTTGAAAACAAATGTGAATGAGTTAGTTAATTTTATTAACAAATTCACAAAAGATTTAAATATTGAAACTTTTTCATTACTAGGAAATTCACTAGGAGGACATATCGGACTAATTCTAGCTCTTCAACACCCCAAAAAAGTTAAACACTTAATTTTCTAAAAATGATCTTAATTTTCTTGATCTTGTTGGATGCTTCAACTTTCTTAATGCTTTAGCCTCTATTTGCCTAATACGTTCTCGAGTAACACTGAATTGTTGACCAACTTCTTCTAAGGTATGATCAGTATTCATACCGATACCAAAACGCATTCTCAAAACCCTTTCTTCCCTAGGTGTTAAACTTGCCAAAATTCTTGTAGTTGTTTCTCTTAAA
>NZWM01000057.1 GCA_002698365.1 Flavobacteriales bacterium
TCGTCTGACAAAGGAGAATAAATACTCCACTCTAAACCATCTGGACCTTCAATTTCAATACTAAAGCAATCTGCTTGTAAATCAGTCATCCAACATTCTGTCATTGAACCTGAATCTGCATCTAATGTTGCTGAATACAACTCACCATTTGCTGAGCCTGAAACACTGAAACTAGTCGTCATAGTATCAGCTACTGCTCCTGACCACATTAAGGTTAACTCAGTATAACCTTCTAAACAATCACCATTACAGTCTGCATTGGCATCCGCATATTCACATGAACCATCATCATCGTTTGCATCTGGATTAAAATTACATGCTGTATCATCTTGACAACCTGGAATTAATGAATTCTGAGTAAATATTCCTAAACTAACCCAGTATAAATAGCCCATATCTGTTGGGTCATTATAATAAGCTTCATAATTATTAACACCATCAGACCAAGTAGTAGACCACCATGGTGTATCACCAAATGGAATACTGTGCGGAAAAGATGTTGACAGCATTAAATTTGAATTTATATATGTGTTATTTTGCACATATGCAACCTCATTGCAATCAATTAAATTATTGGATATAGTTAGACCATTATAAGTATTACTTTCAATACCTAAACCATTTGATAATTCTGCTTGTATACCTATAGAAGCATAACTTGTTAACTCACCATCTCCAACAAGATCTACAGGAATAATATCAGAAAATGTATTATTGGATATTAGTACATTTTCAGTATCTGAACCTAAAGAAATTGCAGATCCTAATACATTACTAATACTATTATTATCTATTAAAATATTAGAAGGAGGATTAACCGGATCCGTATCACCGTAACAAAGTATGCCATAAGACAAAGGAGAGGCGTTACCACCACCAGGCAACAATATACTCTGTATAGTGTTATTAGTCAGCGTAATGTCATTTGCACCTGGAGAAACTACAATACCACTACCTGTTGAACTATCTCCTGTAATTGTAAACCCATCAACAGTAACATTAGCGATATCACTTTGAATATTAATCCCTGTTACAAAGCCAGCAACATTTAAAATCACTACACCATCAGCTTGTAGCGTAATAGATTTATCAATCACAAGTGCTTCATTATAAGTGCCCTCAGAAACCACGACAACATCGCCAATATTAGCATTATCGATTTGTGTTTGTATTTGCGAAAATAATGGATTCGAAGTGAAAAATATCGCAATAAAAAGCGATAAAATAAAAGTATATTGTTTATTCATAATAAATGTATTTTGTAATAATTTTTTCAAATTTAGGAATATCATATTAATTTATAACCAAATAGATGAAAGAAAAATGATTAACAAAAACAAAAAAAGCCGCTAAGCGGCTTTTAATGCGGTCTGGACGGGACTCGAACCCGCGACCCCCTGCGTGACAGGCAGGTATTCTAACCAACTGAACTACCAGACCTTGAATTAGAATTGCAAATATATATTAAATTAATTTTTTCAGCAACACTAACTATTAATTATATTATCAAGAGCTAATCTATAGCTNTCTAAACCCAGACCAACTATAGATCCTTTACAAAAAGGAGCGATAAGAGATTTACGTCGAAATTCTTCTCTAGAATAGATGTTTGATATGTGAACCTCTAATACAGGTGAATTAATAGTTTCTACACAATCAGCTATTGCTACTGAGGTATGGGTGTAGCCACCTGCATTTAAAATAATGTAATCATAAGAAAAACCGACTTGCTGTAACTTATCAATCAATTCACCTTCTATATTAGATTGATAATAATATAAATCGATCGAGTTAAATGTATTTTTCAAATTTTGAAAAAAATCACTGAAAGAACTACCCCCATATATATCAGAATTTCTTTCTGATAATAAATTTAAATTAGGACCATTAATGATAATTACTTTCATTATCATAAATTTATGATAAATAAACAAATAAACAGAATATGAATTGGGAACTGTGTTTGAAGAATTATTACAACTATATCTCTATTGAAAGAAGCCTGTCGCCCAATAGTATTGAGTCATATATGAGAGATGTTACACAATTTTCTAAATTTCATCACACAACTGATCCACTCAAAATCACAAGAAAAGAAATTTTAAAATATATTGACTACATCAATGAAAATCACATTAGCGCTAGAACTCAAGCAAGAATGCTCTCAAGTATTAGAGGTTTATATGATTTTTTAATATTTGACAATAAATTAACAAAAGATCCATGTGAACACATCAAAACGCCAAAAATAGGCTCAAAAATTCCAACTGTATTAACTGTAGAGGAAATAGACGACATAATCTCCTCAATTGATTTAAGTTTAGAAAACGGAGAAAGAAATCGAGTAATTATAGAATCTTTATATTCGTGTGGATTACGCGTATCAGAATTAATTACATTAGAAATATCAAATTTATTTTTCGAAGAAAATATTTTAAAAGTAATTGGAAAAGGTAATCAACAACGCATCGTTCCTATTAGCAAGACACTAAAAAAATATCTGAAAAATTATATTGAATTCGTAAGATCAAAACAGAAGATAGAAAAAAAGAATAGTGATNTTTTGTTTTTAAATCGACGTGGANACCCCTTGTCAAGAGTAATGATATTTAATATTGTGAAAAAAGCAGCAAAAAAAGCTGGAATACAAAAAACAGTCAGTCCTCATACTTTTAGACATTCATTTGCAACACATCTGGTGGAAGGAGGAGCGGATTTAAGAGTCGTACAAGAAATGCTAGGACATGCAAATATTACAACCACAGAGATATATACACACTTAAATCAAGATTATTTAAGACAGGAAATTATTAATTATCACCCTCGCTCATAAATGGGATCTAANANATCNNCCACNACNTGNGANACATGNCTNATNGNATGNACNCCNTCNANNGAAGGCCCNGCACACCAAACNGTCTNATANGTNGCATNNACNTGCTGANTTTNNNAACATTTNAGTNCCCTTAANCCATCTAAACATTTTAAAATACTTTTTTAACCACTTATTTTTAAATAAAAATCTTTCTAACCAATTAGCTTTCAACGCTATTTTTTGAACATATGGAGTGTTAATAATAGTACACTTAGATCCACTTATTCGATCAGTTACAACAATGTCATCTGCACCATAATCCACAATAGCTTGTTTATACTCTTGAGATACATTTGCTTCATGAGTCGCAATAAATGGGGTGCCTATTGAAACACCACAAGCACCTAAATCTAATATTTCACTTAATTGATCTCCATCTGAAACACCACCGGCTGAAATAACTGGTATTTTACAATTATTAACCAATAAAGGAATCAATTCTTCTGGGGACATGGGACCAAGATGTCCACCTGCTTTACTATTAACAGCAATAATAGCGTCTGCCCCTAAAGCCTCTACCTTTTTTGCTTGTTCTAAATTAATAACATCACAAAACACTTTAATACCCCTAGGCTTACATGCATTAATAGTAGATTTTGGGTTTCCCAGAGAAGTAATAATATAATCAACCTCCAATTCAACACAAATATCCAATTGTTTCTCCATTTTTGTATTAAATTTATTCACTATTAAATTAATACCGATCGGGCCATCACAATTTTCTTTCATCTCTACTATAGCTGATTTAAGTTCAGAAATTGTTCTATAGTTTAATGCGGGTATACAACCCGTGATCCCAGCATTACAAGCTTCAATCACCATTTCAGCATTAGAAACCAAAAACATAGGAGCTTTAATAATTGGGAATTCCATACCCAACATCTTAGTCAAATCTGTATTTAATTTATCTCTCATTTTCTATAAATCAAATAGTTTTTAGTAACCCAATATTTAAAACCTAAAATTACAAATTGAATTTTATTGAATTTTTGCATATTTTTCCCTGATAAGCTAGGCAAAAAAAATCTATTAAAAAGGGATAAAAAATAAAAAAAAACACACAATACTATTCTCACGATTTAAAAAAATTAAATTTGTACTAATGTAATAAGTATATATTTAATATGGATTCTTTTATACAAGTTTTTAGTAATTATCACCCAATAATACAAGCATTATTAGCTGGACTATTCACCTGGGCTCTAACTGCTATAGGGGCAAGCATGGTGTTTTTCTTTAAAGGATCTAATAGAAAATTTTTGGATACTGCTTTAGGATTTACAGGGGGAGTAATGATTGCGGCAAGCTTTTGGTCTCTTCTGGATCCATCAATAAGTTATGTGGAACTACAAAATGACTTACGTGTTAAAGAAGGCTTAAAAACAATACCTACTTTTTTACCTCCTGCTATTGGTTTTTTTTTAGGAGCTCTTTTTTTATACTTCTTAGATAAAAAAATACCTCACTTACATTTATTTGAAAAAGTTGAACAAGCAGAAGGACCAAAAACTAATTTAAAAAAAACAGAGTTACTTGTATTAGCTATTGGAATACATAATATACCGGAAGGTCTTGCGGTTGGTGTTACATTTGGTGCACTAGCTCAAGGAATGGATGTAGGAGTAGGTATGGCAGGAGCCATTGCTCTAGCTATTGGTATGGGAATACAAAATGCACCGGAAGGTTTTGCAGTGTCTATGCCCTTAAGAAGACAAGGTCTAAGTAAATGGAAATCATGGCAATGGGGACAATTGTCAGCTATAGTAGAACCTATATTTGCAGTTATTGGTGCAGCTATCGTTATGACAGTATTACCAATACTTCCATATGCATTAGCTTTTGCTGCAGGCGCTATGATATTCATTGTCGTAGAAGAAGTTATACCTGAAAGTCAACGCGGAGGAAATACTGATTTAGCGACTATGGGTTTAATTGTAGGATTTATTGTTATGATGATCTTAGATGTTTCACTACATGAAGCATTTGAAAAATTTCTAGAACAAAAACAAGTAAATCCAGAATGAAAACAAAAACTCATATAATAAGCAAAAATAAGAAGGCGCATTTTTCATATATTATATCTGATATCTTTATATGTGGTTTACAACTAAAAGGATCCGAAATCAAATCTATACGACAAAGTCAAGTGAATATTTCTGAAGCCTATTGTCTTATGTTAAATAATGAGTTATGGGTCAAAAACATGGATGTTGCTAGATATATTTTTTGTAATGATGAGGACTATAATCCTTTAAGATTAAGGAAATTATTATTAAATAAAACCGAAATTAGAAAAATCAAGAAACAACTTGATGAAAAAGGCATGTCTCTAGTACCTATCAATTTACTAATCAATGAAAAAGGATTTGCAAAATTGGAAATAGGTCTTGGGAAAGGAAAAAAAACCTATGATAAGAGAGAAACGATTAAAAAACGAGATTCTGATATAGAAATTCGGCGAAAAAAAAGGGAGAAATAAATTCTCCCTAATTTTCAAAATAAATTGAGTAGCGATTAGAAATAATAATTTATTTTCATTATTGTACTATTAGCATTATTACCGATGTAAAAATCAGTTTTATTATCGGTCACATTCATTGTAAGTCCATAAGTATATTCTGCACCTATAGCAATTTTAGCAAGCAAGAAATATTCACAACCAATAAATAAAGAAGTATTAATATTCATATTGTATCCATCTTGAAAAATCATGTTTGGAATTGACAACCAATCAGAAGAATCAAAATTTTCACCTATGCCAATAAATCCAGTATATCCCCACATACCCTGCAATCTCGTATTACCCTTTCTATACTCTACACCGTAGCCTAACCCCATACTCCAGGTCTCTTCTTTTGTATTAAAATTAGCACCAAATGTATATCGAATAGCTTTATCATCTTTCACAAACCGTTTCATAGAAAAATATAATGGATCTCCAAAAGATGGCACATTATCATCACGTGTTGGAGCATCGGCAAATAAATTAAAAATAAAATTACTAAGAGGATGGGCTGACATACTAATAGACCAGTCCCCTTTCTCCGGAAGAATACTCTCCCCCTTTTTAGTCATTAAATCTTGTCCAAAGGATAATGAACATAAAGTAAAAGTCAAAAAATAAATAATTCTTTTCATTGCATTTTCTTTAGAAACAAAGAAATAGAAAATACAAAGACCAAATAGACGGGGTTTACTAAAATACAAACAGGGTTATGTTAATAATTTTAAAAAAAATAGGGAAGCAAGCTTCCCTATTTAATTTAACATAAAGGTTTTGATTTTAGAAAGTATATCTAAAAGCCCAAGCTAATCCTAAAGTGTTTTGAGATGCCTCACCATACTCTTCGCCAGGCATTGTCAACTTAAGCATTGGTTCAAACCATAGTCTGTCTTCAAAACCTAATGGTAAAGAAACACCACCGGCAAAATAAAGATCCGGGTCTTCACCTGTTCCTGTGCTCATTTCAGCCTCCACAAACATATTGTCCACTGCATAATATCTCATTGCAGCACCCCACTCAAATCCACCTTCTGTTGTAACAGTACCCATTATATGGGTTCCATCTTCAGCTAAAAGGTGATTTCCATCTGCATCTACTGCATGTACTTGACTTTCATAATCCATTGTCATGTTAAAACTAAAGCTCAACATTAAGCCATCTATTGCAAAATAACCAACGTTAGCATTAAAATTATCATCACCAGCACCAGGTGCTGTAAAATCACCACCCGCTCCAAAAGACCATTGTCCTTGGTTTTGTGCAAAAGAAAAAGCTGTAAGACAAATAGCTACAGCCAATAAAGTTAATTTTCTCATAATAATATATATTTTTAAATTAATTATGGTGCAAATAAAGTGATAATAAACTTATAAACAAGGGAAAAGAATAATTATCTACAAACAAAAAAATGTTTATAATCATAAAAAAAGGGGGCAAAAGCCCCCTTTTTTATAAAGTTTGATTTAGATATTATAGATTAAATCTAAAGCCCCATGCAAGACGAGGTTCAAAATTCTGAATATCATCTAATACAACCATTGGCTCAAACTGCAACTTCCAAATACCTAACGACTTAGTCCATCCAACAGCAGCTCCAATATCATATTGAGAGTCTCCAGTGTCTGCACCTGTTTCTACAGCAGTAGTACCAGCTTGTATGAACATATTGTCACAAAAGCCTGTATAATACCTTGCAGTTACACTAAAGTCATCCCAGCTAGACATTCCAACTGATACCATGATGTCATCAGTCATAAACCAACCAATGTTAGCAGCATGACTCAAAGGCATATTAGTATCCCATGAATTGTCAATACTGAATGTCATCTGACCAAACGTTACAGCACTAAACATAAGTGCAAACGCAATAATTAAATTTCTCATAATTAATTAATTTTTAAATTATTAATGCCACAAATATACTTCCGTTTTATCTTGCATCAAGAAAAGCTTATTGCTGTTTTATACACAAAAGAATGTTAAAAAGACCATTGAAAAACCGTCAACTACCTCTGTTAAACCCTATCCCTTAAAAAGGGCACAAATCTGCATTTTTCATGCTCTATTTTTTCTATTTTTTCGCCAGAAAACTTCTTAATTACCGTCATAATTTGCTCCTGAAAACCAATTGGAACAACCATTATTCCATTTTCTTTCAATTGACTCAACAAAATATCAGGAACCTCAACAGCTCCACAAGTCAACAATATTTTATCAAAAGGAGCCTCTTGAGGTAAACCTAAATAACCATCCTCATAAAACAAATTGGCGCGATAATTTAATTTTGCAAGAGAGTCTTTAGCTGTTTTATGTAATTGACGATGTCTTTCTAGGGAATACACTTTTGCGCCCAACTCAGACAAAACAGCTGTTTGATAACCTGAACCCGTACCTATTTCAAGGATTTTGTCATGAGGTTTAACGTCTAGAAGACTAGTTTGATAAGCTACCGTATATACACTGGAAATAGTTTGATCACTACCAATAGGGAAAGCCTTATCTTGATATGAAAATTCTAAAAAAGAGGAATCTAAAAATAAATGCCTAGGAACTTTGAGCATTGCATTTAAAACAAATTCATTATTAATACCCTTTACTTCCCTTAAATACTGAATCATTTTTTTTCTTAATCCCCTATGTCTAAAATTATCAATCATATAAAAGTTTTTAAAAAGTTCTAAAACTTAAATATAAAAATAAACTACTTTTGGTCAACATATAAAAATGCACATAAATGAATATTGGCATATTTGGAGCCGGAAGTTTTGGAGAAAAGCACATTGATGTACTTCTAAACATCAAAGAATTTAATATTATAGGCTTTTTTGACCCAAATCAAAAAAGATGTAAAGAAATTTCTAAAAAATATAATATCAAAGCATATTCAGATACACATGAATTAATCAGCGAATGTGACGCAATAGACATTGTGAGCAGTACAGACACACATTATGAATTAATAGAACTAGGGATAGAATACAAAAAACATATTTTTGTTGAAAAGCCAATATGCCAAAAAAGCTGGGAAAAAGAAAAAATATTAGAAAAAACCAAAAATTACTCAGGGATAATACAGGTGGGACATATTGAAAGATATAATCCTATTTTAAGTGAAAAAAAAACTAAATTAAAGAATATTAAATCTATTGAATCCGTGAGAACAGGAATATTAAATCAAAGAAATGAAAAGACTTCTATTACTTTAGATTTAATGATTCATGACATTGACTTGATACTTGAGATCATGCAATCAGAAATCACAAACATAACAGCAGAGAAAGAATGCAACAAAAGGAGTGAAAAAGTCACATGTAAAATAAGTTTTAAAAATAACAAAACAGCCAATTTAATGGCAGCCAGAGGAAAAAATACAACTAGCGAGAGAAAAATGATAATTACTTGTATTAATAAAATTGTTAAAATAGATTTACTAAAAAGAATTAGTAAAGAAATTCAAAAAGGACGTGTAAAAATATGGGAGAGCAAAAAAAACACAAACCCATTAAGAGAGGAATTTTTAGATTTTAAAAAAAGCATTATAAACAAAAAAACACCTAAAATTAGTGTAAAAGCATCATGTAAGGCTGTTGAAGTTGCTTTAAAAATAGATGAACTTATAAATTAAACGACTATGCATTTATTTCATAAAATCACAACTCTCATCACCACATACACTATAATATTTTTGATGTATTCCTGCTCAGATAATATAGCGGCTGAAATACCTTCTTATATCGAAATCGATTATTTTGACTACGAAGGAAACAGCAATCAAACACCCCCTTACCCCAACTCACATGAGTCAGTAAAAATCACAGATGCTTGGGTAACAATGGATGGCCAAATAATTGGCAATTATGAAATACCATGCAAAATACCAATATTATCTAATGGCGAACACTCATTCAACATATCGCCAGGAATTAAAGCAAATGGTATAGCTGGCACAAGAATTCAATACCCCTTCTATGAAAAATATCAAACAGACGTTGTTTTAGACATTAATGAATCTGTTTACATTTCACCAAAAACAACATATAAAACAGATCCTAATGACCCCACAACACCTAGATTCAAATTTAAAGAAACAGGAACATTTGAAGAACCAGGAACCATGTTTGAAGCATCAACTACAAGTGACACTAATGTTGTTATACAAAATGAAATTGTGTTTCAAGGAGAGTATAGTGCTGCTATATATCTTGACAGCATCAATACTTATTTTGACGTACAAACTAGCACTGAATTAGACTCATTAATATTTAACACTCATACATTTTTAGAACTAGATTTTAAATCAAATATTAATTTTAATGTAGGATTAGTCATAATAAACGACATCGCTGAAAAACAAGAACTCATTCAATTATATGCAACAGATGAATGGAAAAAAATATACTTAGACTTAAAACCATTAACTAACATGGGAAATAGTACATCTAAATTTAAAATTTATTTTGAAGGATTCCACAATGGAAAGGAGATAGAAAGCAATGTATATCTTGATAATTTAAAACTAGTTTTTTCCAAATGAGAATAGAGAAATATAAAAGAATATTTTGTGATGTGATTTCAGCTGCCACATCATGGATTTTATTTTTTATATACAGAAAAGAAATCATCGAACAAGTTTCCTTTGATGTATCTGAAACATTGATATATGGCACAATCAGCGTAACTTTACTTTGGATGTCAATTTACACTTTATCTGGAAACTATATAGATGTACGTAGAGTCTCAAGAATCAATGAACTTTACCGCACAATCATCCAATCAACTATAGGCTGCTTAATCATTTTTTTTGGGTTAATTATTGATGACATCGAACACTATCAAAACTACACAACATATTACCAAGCACTATCTGTTTTAATTTCATTGCATTTTTCATGCACTTTCCTAGTAAGGTACATTATAACAACGAATGTGGTCAGAAAAATTCAAAATAAACAGATTACGTTTAAAACCATAATCATTGGCAACACAACAACAATTCCAAATGTAGTACAATCATTAAATAGCACACCACAATCTACCGGCAATAAAATAATAGGATATATTAATACCGAAAATCGAGAAATAGATAATATTCAAATAGAACGAATTGGTAAAACAAACGACATTGAGAAAATAATAGAAAACCACAAAATAGAAGAAGCAATACTAGCATTAGGTAAAGATGAATACAAAGAAAATATAAACCTCATCAATACACTGATATATCACGACATTATCACCAAAGTTACACCAAACTTAGTAGATATGTTAGCTGGAAAAGTTAAGATGCAATCTTTTTTTGACATACCATTTTCTGAAATCAAACAGATCAAAATGTCTTTTTTCGAAACAGTACTAAAGAGAATTATTGATATAACTTTTTCATTGGCTGCGCTACTCGCACTATCACCTCTTTTAATATTGATTGCCATAGGAGTAAAACTATCCTCTAGAGGGCCTGTTTTTTATTTTCAAGAAAGACTTGGAATAAGATCCCAGAAATTTAATATTATTAAATTTCGTTCCATGTACACCAATTCTGAAAAAGGAACACCATTATTAGCTAGCAAGAATGATACTCGAATTACAAAATGGGGGAAAATCATGAGAAAATATAGACTTGATGAACTTCCACAATTTTACAATGTGTTAATTGGAGAGATGTCCATTATTGGACCTAGACCTGAAAGAGATTTTTTTGCAAAACAAATTTTAAAAAAAGCAACTCATTATAAATTAATATACAAGGTGAAACCTGGCATAACATCCTGGGGGATGGTGAAATTTGGCTACGCAGAAAACCTCGATGAAATGATAGAAAGATTAAAATATGACATTATTTACTTAGAAAATTTATCATTATTTAGTGATTTTAAAGTGTTTATACTAACAATATTTATAATTTTACAAGGAAGAGGAAAATAAAATAATATGAAAAAAATAACTGTTATAGGTGCGGGCACTATGGGGAATGGAATCGCACATTGCTTCGCACAAAAAGGCTTTGAAGTATGCTTAACTGATATTTCTACAGAAAGTTTGAAAGCTGCTGAAATAAAAATCAACAACAATCTCGACCGAATGATAAAAAAACAAATCATTACGGAAAAAGAAAAAAACGATACCATGTGTAGAATTTCCTTTGACACTCAATTAAAAGCATCTGTTATAAACAGTGACTTAGTTATAGAAGCTGCGACAGAAAAAAAACAAATCAAAATCAATATTTTTAAAGAATTAGATAGTTTTTGTAAAAAAGATACTATTCTAGCAACAAATACTTCATCTATATCAATTAAGGAAATTGGATTAGCAACTAAGAGGACAGACAAAATAATAGGAATGCACTTCATGAACCCTGTACCAATAATGAAATTGGTAGAAGTAATTCAAAGCGAAGACACAAGTACTGACACAAGAAATAAAATCATATCACTATCAAAGAAACTAGACAAAACCCCTGTTTTAGTTAACGATTCACCGGGATTTGTAGCAAACAGGATTCTGATACCCATGATACATGAAGCCATCCAAACCTTGGAAGAGGGTGTATCTGGTGTACAGGAAATTGATACTGTGATGATGCTTGGTATGTCTCATCCTATGGGACCACTTCAACTAGCAGACTTTATTGGATTAGATGTCTGTCTATCTATATTGGAAGTCCTAGAAGATGGGTTTCAAAATAAAAAATATACACCAAGTCACATTCTAAAAGAGATGGTTGAAAATGGTGAACTAGGGGTAAAAACAAAGAAAGGTTTTTATGATTACTCTAACGGAATAAAAGAAAAAACCATCTCTCCAAGATTTACTTAATAACATGTTCTTGTAAAATCAGCTCTATTAACATATCTTCTTGATTATCTTTAACATCAAAAGTGGATTTCAAGTCTCCATCATATAATTTAGATAATTGCTGCCACCAAAATGCATGAAAACCACCTCTATAATTAGTGATAATTTGATACACATTCATATTAAACTCTCTATAAACAAGCTTTGATAAAATCACGCCCTCTTTTCGACTTAAGCTCATAATATCTTCACGAAATTGATTCATTATTTTTTTTTGTAGTTTTCTTGTATAACGCTTAGCATGGCTTTTTTTGGAAATAACCTGCAAATCAGTTTCAGCTAATAAAATGATATTCCTAATTGAATCAAGATATGGATACACTTTTATGACTCTACGCTTTAAAAGAAAATAATCTTTTCTATTATATACAGTTTTTAATTCCGCTTCCAACACAACTTCATCTAACAATGAATTTGTAAATTCATATCTATTAATAGAATCACTCTGACAAAACAAGAGAAAAATATTCAAAAACCAAATTATGAATGTATATTGAATAAGTTTTTTCAAATTAATTAGCACCATATTAATTTGAAGATATAAAAATTACACTAATGTATCAATCTATAATAGACAAACACAATCTTATTTCATTAGACGAAGAATCGCACACATATACGCTAAGAGGTTCAAACGCAATATTTACTAGTGTTACACAATTTATAAGTAATTTTTTTGAACCATTTGATGAATATGAAATTGCCAAAAAACTCACTAAACATCCAAAATATCAAGGTAAAAACATTGAGGATATTTTATTAGACTGGAAACAAAGAAGAGATCGAGGCACTGTAGTACATAAACAAATTGAAAATTTCATAATAAATATGAAAAACCAATATGAAACTAATACTAATGAAACATTGGATTTAAAATCAAAACAAGGCATCCAATTCTTAAAAGAATCTTACTACCAAAAGCCTGATAAAAAAAATACTCACCTCATTTTTCCAGAGGTGAAAATTATATCAGAAAAATTAAAATTAGCAGGAACAATTGATTTGTTAATTTATAATAAAAACAAAAATCAAATATCCTTAGTAGACTGGAAAACAAACAAAGAAATAAAAACCAGTGAAAATGCTTATCGACATGGAATAAAAGGTACACCAGCAGAAAAAATTTATGATTGTAGTTTTGAACGATATAGTTTACAACTATCAATGTACAAACACTTATTAGAAAATTATTATCACATATCAGTTAATGGACTATACATAGTACACTTAAAAGAAACCGAATTCAAAGTAATGCCATGTCAATGTCAATCAATTCACATCATCAATATGCTACAATATACTCAGCTTGAAAAAAAATAAAGATTTTATTAATTTTAACAAGATGTTATTTACTAATCATAAAAAAGAATCCACTGAATTTATTAGTCAACTCACAGCTGATATTCAAAATCTAGAAAGATTAATACAAGAAGATCTATTGGAAGACTATGATCGAATTGGTGCTGAACAAGAATTTTGTTTAGTTGATGAAAATTTTAGAGCAAATCCAATTAATCAAAAAATACTACAAAAAATTCAAAAACATGGCTTTGTGGCTGAGATAGCTAAATTTAATATGGAGCTCAATATTGAACCTATAGATTTAGGGAAACTAGCTCTTCGTAAAATGGAGCAAGTACTATTAGAAAAAATGAAGATTGCTCAAAAGATTGCTCAAAAGAATAACTCAGATGTGATTTTAACCGGCATCTTGCCGACAGTTAGAAAACATGATTTGCGATTTGATAATATTACAGACCATCAAAGATATTTTGATTTATGTAATGCAATTAGTGAATCAAGAGGGAAAAAATATAAAATTAGAATATCAGGACTAGATGAATTAATCTTTCAACATGACTCGCCATTAATAGAAGGTTGTAATACTGGATTTCAATTTCATCTTCAAATAGCACCTAAGGCATTCCCTCGCATGTATAATTTTGCACAATTAATTGCTGCCCCTGTACTAGCAACAAGTGTAAACTCGCCGCTATTATTCGGAAAAAGACTCTGGAATGAAACTAGGATTGCTGTTTTTCAGCAAGCCACTGATACAAGAATTATTGGGAATTATCACTTGGAAAGCCTCCCTAGAGTTACGTTTGGGAATAGCTGGTTAAATACATCACTGATTGAAATTTTCAAAGAAGATATAACCAGATATAAAATTCTATTAAAATCACTAAATCCAACTAAACAAAAACGTGTAATTAAAAATTTACCAAAACTAAGTGCCTTAACACTACACAATTCAACTGTTTATAGATGGAATAGACCCTGCTACGGTATTTACAAAAAGAAACCTAGTATTAGAATTGAGAATCGCATGTTACCAGCAGGCCCCACTATAGTAGATGAAGTTGCCAACTCGAGCTTTTGGTTGGGTCTGTTAATGTTTTATAAAAACAGTGACATTACAGATTTAGGTGAGATTATGAAATTTGATGATGCAAGAATTAATTTTTATGCCGCTGCTCAACAAGGTATTGACGCAACATTTAAATGGTTTGGAAAAAGAATAGATGCTCGAAAATTAATTTTAAATGAATTAATACCAAAAGCAGCAATTGGTCTTTCAAGTATCAACATCCATCCAAAAGATATTGATAAATATTTGAATATTATAAAGGAAAGAACTACAACCAGACAAAATGGATCTAGGTGGATCATAGACTCTTATGACCAATTAAATACGAAATTCTCGAAACAAAATACACTAACAACAATTACCTCTGAAATTATAAGAAATCAACAACAAAATATACCTGTACACACTTGGGAAAAACCTACACATAGTGTAGTTATTAATAATCCCTCAAAATTATTAATTGAGGAGTGTATGGAGAGAGACATTACCTCGATTCAAGAAGATGAAATCTTTGAACTTGCTTGGCAAATCAATCAATGGACCGAAAAAAACTATATGGTCGTCGTAAATAAAAAAGGACATATTACTGGAGTTCTAGACCATGAGATTTTTCAATCGAAAAAAAATACAAATAATCGAAAAAAAATCATGATCAAAAAAATCATGAAAAAAAAACCACATACAATTAATCCTGATTTCACCATAGGTCAGACTCTTGAAACAATGGAAAAGACAAACACTGACATACTACCAGTAGTTGAAAATTACTTATTTATTGGCATTATTCAAAAAAATAAACTTCGACAATATGAGAATGACGCAACTAATATTCTAGCAGACAACCTCTTAGAAAACTATGAAAGAATAATTGGTAATTATCACAGCAATAATAATACTACTATAATTTTCATTGCCGGTGTTCATGGGAATGAGAAATCTGGGGTAATAGCATTACAGAGATTTTTTCAAGACATAAAAAAATTAAAGATAAAAATAGAAGGAACTGTCATTGGTTTAATTGGGAATCTCAATGCATTAAAACAAAACAAAAGATACATAACTGCCGACATGAACAGACTTTGGAAAACAAAAACACCAAATTCTAAAAAAAAGAACTCCGAAGAAAATGAAATTATTATTGTAAAAAGATTAATGGATAAAATTATTTCATTAAAAAAGAAAAAAAATATCTGCATCATAGATTTACATAATACCTCATCAGCCCATGGAGTATTTACTATAGTAAACAATAATACAGAAAAAAAATTAGCATCTAGCTTAGCCATACCAGTAATTAATAAGTTATTAACAAAAATCAAAGGCTCACTTGCAGAATACTATCATTCAAAAGGATTAACAAGTATTGTATTTGAAGGTGGAGCCATTGGCGATCCCGCTGCTATTAATAATCACGAAGCGGGTATTTGGAAAATATTAGAAGCAAAAAAGATGATACAATCTGAATTTGTACCTAATAAGATTAGATCAAACATGAATAAGATGAAAGATTTTTCTAGCCAAATCAATGGTCATTATATAGTAAAATATATACATAAAATAAAATCGAATGATGAGTTTTTGATGAATCCAAATATGCAAAATTTTGAAAAAGTTAAAAAAATGGATATTATTGGACATGATAAAAATGGACCAATAGCAGCTCCTTGTAATGGGTACCTCTTAATGCCTCTATATCAAGAACATGGGACAGAAGGTTTTTATATTATAAATACTGAAAATAAGTAGGATAGGAGTAATACAAGCTCAAAAATGACCGAACACAAATACAAGAGGGAATACAATTAAACCGACTTTTTTAACAAATCTACTAATCGAGAACAATAACCATACTCATTATCATACCAACCAACAACTTTAATCATATTACCTAAAACATAGGTTAATTGAGAATCAAAAACACAAGAATGTGTATTAGATAAAACATCAACTGACACAATTGGATCAGTATTGTAATATAAAATACTATTTAATTCATTATTTGCTGAATTTTTAAATAAATTATTTACTGTATTTATATCTGTTTGAGCATCAACGATACATGTGATATCTGTTAAAGAACAATTAGAAACAGGAACACGAATGCCACAACCACCAATATCTATATTGGGAAAAATACACGATAATGCTTTAGCTGCACCAGTTGTGGTAGGAATAATTGAATTAGGTGCAGACCTAGCTCTTCTCAAGTCATTATGAATGCCATCATGTAGGTTTTGATCTGAAGTATACGAATGAACTGTTGTGACATAAGCACTTAACAAACCAAAAGCATCATTCAATACTTTAATCATAGGTGCGGCACAATTAGTAGTACAAGACGCATTAGATATAATTGTATTTGAAAAGTCTAATAAATGATCATTAACTCCTAAAACAGTCATAGGAATATCAGAATTAATTGGAGGAGCAGATAACAAAACCTTCTTTGCTCCAGCTTTAATATGTAACATGTTTTCCGCAAAAGTCTTAAATAAACCTGTACACTCAAACACCACATCAACATTAAATTCATGCCAAGATAATTGATTAAGACTTGGCTCACTTAAAACAGAGATTTTTTGATCATTAACTATTATTGCATCTTTTGTATAAGAAATGTTTTTAGAAAATTGACCATGTACAGAGTCATATTTTAATAAATGACTTAAAATCTTTGGACTAGCAATATCATTCACAACAACAACTTGATATTGGGAATAATTAGAAAGTATTCGAAATAGAATGCGGCCAATCCTACCAAATCCATTAATCGCAATTCTAGTCATAATTAAAATAAATGTTTTTCAGCATGATAAGAAGATCGAACCAATGGACCAGATTCCACATATTTAAAACCTAAACTTAAGCCAATTGATTTTAACTCTTTAAATTCTTCTGGTGTAACAAATTTAACAACCGGCAAATGTTTATGAGTGGGTTGTAAATATTGACCTAGAGTTAATATATCAATATCAGATTTTCTCATATCCTCCATACATTGAACCACTTCCTCTTTAGTTTCACCTAAACCTAACATCAATCCAGACTTTGTCCTTTTCACACCTAATTCCTTTAATGTTTTTAACACCATTAAACTCCGATCATATCTTGCCTGTATACGAACTTTCCTTGTTAAACTTGCAACTGTTTCAAGATTATGAGATATAATTTCAGGATGAATATTTGCTATTTTTTTAATATCTAACTGGTTGCCCTTAAAATCAGGAATTAATGTTTCTAAAGTTGTGCCTGGAGAAAGCCTTCTAATTGCCTTAATAGTTTCCACCCAAATATTAGCACCTCCGTCCTCTAAATCATCTCTATCAACAGATGTAATCACACAATGTTTAATCCCCATTAACTTAACAGACCTTGCCACTCTTTCTGGTTCTGACCAATCAACAGTCTTTGGCTTTCCTGTGGCTACAGCACAAAAACCACATGAACGAGTGCATATATTACCCAATATCATAAATGTAGCAGTACCAGCACCCCAACACTCCCCCATATTTGGACAATTGCCACTTTCACAAATAGTATGTAAATTATGCTTATCAACTAATTTTCTAAGATTGGTGAATTTTTCGCCAGATGGCAATTTCACTCTTAACCAAGGGGGTTTTTGATTACGTTTTCTATTTTTAACTATAGATTGAGGATCTTTATGATTGTTGATATCTATTTTTATCCAATCATTTTTTCTATCAATAAATTCTTTTTTCACACTTTAAAATATTATAAAAAATATAAAAATGGAATTAATAAATTAAATCAACACATACTTCTTCAGAATGCACATCTTGTTCTACTAAACCAGGACATGGAGCAGGATGAGTAATTGTATAACAAGATTGACAAATAAAACATGCAAAAAATAAAAATATAATTGAAAATTTCTGAATCATAGTAAAAATATTTAATACCCAAATGTAATGATTTTAAAATAAAGATATATGATTATATTTAAATAAAAATTATCTATTTTAAATAATGAATAAAAAACTCAACATATATGGAATCCGGCCTGTTTTAGAGTTAATAGAATCCGGAAAACAGATTGACACAATTTTTTTACAAAAGGATATTAAAGGTGAGTGGTCACATCTAATCAAAAAAAAATCCAAAGAATATCAAATAAATTTAAAAATAGTTCCAAAATATAAACTAAATCGACTAACCACTAAAAATCATCAAGGGGTAGTAGCTTTAGCATCACATGTCACATTTCAGAATTTTGAAAATCTATTGTCATTAATATTTAGCAGTGGGGAATTCCCGTTATTTGTCTTATTAGATAGAATTACCGATGTTAGAAATTTTGGCTCTATTTGCAGAAGCGCAGAAGCTATGGGAGCACATGGTATAATCATTCCCGAAAAAGGATCTGCTCAAATTAATGAAATTGCAATTAAAGCATCAGCCGGTGCAATTTCAAATATTCACATATGCAGAGAAAAAAACTTAGAAAAAACAATTTTATTAGCAAAAAGAAGCGGAGTCAGTATTATTGGTTGCTCAGAAAAAAGTGAAAAACATATATATCAAATTAATTTTAATATACCCGCATTAATAATCATTGGATCTGAAAAAGATGGCATATCACAAAAATTAATAAAACTAATTGATGAAGAAGTGAAAATACCTATTTCTGGAAAAACTCAATCTTTAAATGCCGCAGTGTCGGCCGGCATAGTATTATTCGAATGTATAAAACAAAGAAATACTAATTAGAAAACTTCTTCACCATAATATCAGTAGTGGTTGAACTTGGTCTTTCAATTGGCATGCCTAAAGCTCTACTCCATATTAACTGAGACATGATGCCCAGTGAACGAGATACACCAAACAACACTGTAAAAAAGTCATATTCTTTCATACCATATTTCAATAAAAGAATCCCTGAATGAGCATCAACATTGGGCCATGGGTTCTTCACCTTCCCTGTGGCCTCTAATATTGGAGGCACGACTTCAAACACCCTACTAACTAATAAAAATAATTCATCATCAGGTAAATATTTTAAAGCAAACTCACGTTGTGCAGTATATCTTGGATCTGTTTTTCTTAAAACAGCATGTCCAAAACCTGGAATCACTTTTCCTTGATTCAAAGATTCCTGCACATAATTTGCGATCTCATCCCTTGAAGGTAAACCTCCACCTAACTTTTCTTGCATATCTAACAGCCAGCGAACCACTTCTTGATTAGCTAAACCATGTAAAGGACCTGCTAAACCATTCATTCCAGCCGAAAAAGATAAATATGCATCACTTAAAGCTGACCCAACTAAATGTGAAGCATGAGCAGATACATTACCTCCTTCATGATCCGAATGAATAGTCATATAAAGCCTTATTAATTCTGTAAATTCTTTATTTGAAAAGCCTAACATATGAGCAAAATTAGCAGACCAATCTAATCCTTTTAATGGCTCAATATAATCTTCATTATGATAATTTCTTCTATAAATATATGCGGCAATTCTAGGTAGTTTTGCAATTAAATCAAGAGCATCTTCAAAAGTTGTATTCCAATAATCTTTTTTAGAAACACCTTGTTTATATGCTTTAGAAAATTTACTTTCATTTCTTAAACTTAATATCGCAATCGAAAACTGTGTCATAGGATGCATCTCCTTTGGCAAATTATTAATCACATTGAAAACATAATCTGGTACAGATGACCTTTTTTCCAACTCCAAGCTAATTAAATGAACATCATCGTTAGTTGGCAATTCACCAATTAACATTAAATAGAACATTCCTTCAGGCAAAGGCTGGTTAGATTGATTTGCTCGAGGCAAAACATCTTGAATCTCAGGCAAAGAATAACCTCGAAATCGTATCCCTTCATTTGGATCCAGTTTAGATGTTTCTGTAACCATACTCAACATACCTCTCATACCAGAATATATCTGACGCAAACTAATTTCACCAATTATTTTATCTCCATATTCATCAACAAATTGTTTGACTCGAGTTCTTGAAACACCAATCTTTTCTTCAAATTTCTGCTTTATTTTTTTCATACCTATCTTATTTATGTGGAAAACCTAAATATCTTGCTTTTTCACCTAGCTTTTCCTCTATTCTTAACAATTGATTATACTTAGCCACTCTATCTGATCTAGAAACTGAACCTGTTTTAATTTGACCTGCAGAAGTACCAACAGCTAAATCAGCAATAGTCACATCTTCTGTTTCTCCAGAACGATGGCTAATAATAGTTGTAAAATGATTTTTTTTAGCCATATCGATTGTGGCTAATGTTTCTGTTAAAGATCCTATTTGATT
>NZWM01000058.1 GCA_002698365.1 Flavobacteriales bacterium
CAGCTTCTAATCGGTTTTGGGGGGTTTTTACTTGGGCTGCCCATGCGTCTGAAGTGTAAGATCCCATTAACAAATATTTTGACATAATTCTCTCCTTTTTAATTTAAAAGAAGGATATCAATATTCTGCATAAAGTGAAGTGGTTAAAATTAAAAAATATTTAAGAGATAGGCTTAGCTAAAAATAAGGGTATTAGCCTATCAGTTTTATTTTGGTAATCATGGTAGGGGGGATATGCTGCCACAGCTAAATCCCATAACCGACTTCTTTCTGAAGATTGATGAATCTCCTCTGTGATCATGTCAAATACACTAGTTTCATCTCGTATTTCAACTTTAGGATTCACTTTGAGATTGTGATACCAAAGAGGATGTTTAGGCCTGCCTCCCTGAGAAGCAATTAGTATGTAATTTTCGCCATCAACAACTCGCATCAGTGGTGTTTTTCTAATGGCACCAGTCTTCCATCCAATATTAGTTACTATAATTACAGGCATACCCGTATCACGTAAAGTAATACCCTCTATGCCACCACTACCTTCATAAAGCTCCACTTGATCAGCAACCCATTTAATAGGACTTGGTATGTATTCTTGCATTATTTGGCTCCCTGAAAAATTTGAACTCTATGGCGATTTGTTTCCACTACATATAACTTGTCATAGGCATCTATACATAAAGATACTGGGCCCCAGAAATAAGATTCAGTCTGAGAAGAAATATGATACGGTGAATTCAAGTGCTCAGGTAAATCAGGAGTTAAGTCAGATATCTCACGAGTCTCTTTTTCTTCTGGATTTGCTTCAAAGTATTCCTTAGCCCATTTAGAAAGAGTGGCTTCACCGCGTAACGTATTAACAAAAACACCGTTATCATCATAAACTTGGACTCGCTCATTTCCCCAATCAGCCACATAAATATTACCTAAAGAATCTACTGCGACAGAAGAAGGCCTTAGCAGTTTTGAATCGTGTGGTGTAGATGAACCGATACTCATTAAATAATTACCAGAATCATCAAATTTCTGAACACGATCATTTCTCCAGTCAGCCACATAAATATTATCAAACCCATCAACACAAACTCCCCACGGAAGATTAAATTGACCTTCCCTTGAACCCGACTGACCCCACTGACCAATAAATTGACCGTCATTAGAGTATTTTTGAACTCTGTTATTTCTTTGGTCAACAACGACCATTTCACCTTTAGAGTTTGTTGTAATTCCAGAGGGTCCATCAAATTGTCCTTCACCTGAACCTGACTCACCCCATTTAGTTAAGTATTCGCCAGTTTCAGAATACACATTCACTCTATTGTTAAATTCATCGGTCACATGGATTCTTTGTGTCGAGTCGAATACCATATCTACAGCCAAAGCTAATTGACCTTCTCCAGAACCAAACCCGTATCCAAATTCATACAAATAATCTTCATCATAATTCATGACCCCAATTCTTATTGCCTTACGTCTAGCAACATCACATCTATTCAATACGAAAATTTTTTGGTCAGGGCCAATAGTCACACTGTGAGGGTTTTGAAAACCTCTTCCATTAAATCCATTATTTACAATTCCAATAGTTTTCAAATATGGAATTGACAGTTCTTTATGAATAGTCATTTTGTCTCCAATTATGCTAACTGATATTCTCTAGTTGATGCTATCAATCCTAAAGTTTGAGCAACACATTTTGATCCCTTTGAATCAAAAGAACTAATGTCTAGGACGTTATTATCAGAAAACTCAGATACAAAATCTATCAAACTATCTCGAGTATTGTCTCCTACTTGAATTGGACCAATTAAGTCTAAACACCCGTCTACTAAATCTGGAACATTAATTTGTTCAGAGTATGTGCGTGAAAGACGGGTGATAATATCTCTGACGCCTGATTTTGTAGTGTCTCCAAATTCTTTAGCAGCATAATTAACTCTTTCAACTAAAGAACCACTATCTATCCATTCAACACCCTCATGCCATCCTTCAACTGTAGGAGGAGCAAGAACACCTTGTCCCATAAACATAGTCTGGAACCAAAGCTTGTCAACATCAAGATGGGGCTGTTGATAACTTCCAGCTAATCTTGCTGTACCAACCACGGATTCAACAGGCCCTTTTACTCGTGAGTACATGCATTCTTGAGATTTAAAATAATCTGAATTAAACAAAGTTCGTAAAACAGCTTTAATTTCATATCCCGAATCGAAATAAGCATCCACCATTTCGGAAATTACCTGATCGTGTGATTCTGAATCAACATCATCTGAAGCAAAAAACTGGAACAATCTTGTCGCAACAAATTTTGCAGTTGCGTGTTGATCAACAATTATTTGAATAACATCCTCCCCATTGAAGTTGCCTTCATGTCCTAAAAATGTCTTCTTGCCTTCATCGTGATCATCATTTCTATACTCGTAATGCCAAGCAATTCTGCCATAAGGCCAAATCGAGTCCTTGCCGGCTCTCATTGCCATATATTCGGCGTTCTTGAGAGTCCAGCCAGTAAAAGCTCTGGCGCATTCTTTTACATCATCTTCAGTGTAATTACCTATTCCCATAGAAAAAAGTTCTAATAATTCTCTTCCATAGTTTTCATTAATTGCATCTTTATGATTGTCGTTATTGTCTAACCAAATGATCATAGCCGGATCTTGAGAAAGCTTTATTAACAAATCTTTGAAATTACCCAAACCGTAAGACCTAAACATATCAATTTGGTTTAGAAGAGCTCTAGCTTGATTTAATTTTGCATAACCTGTCGCAAACAGACCGTGCCAAAACAATGTCAATTTTTCCTCTAATGGGTTATTAGTAGTAATCATTCTATACAACCAATATGCTCCAGCACCTGATAATTCTCTTAACTCAGATTGTTCAACGTGATATCTCCTAATCAAATCATCAGGCATATTTCCTGGGTCACCAGGAGAGAGTAAATCCTCAACAGTTTGTTCATATCCTTTGTCGAGAAATTTTTCTAATTCTGATCGTGTAGCAGAAAAACCAGCTCTTCTCATTAAATGAGCCATTAATTTTACATCTTGAGTACTCATCATTCCTCCTATGCTTTTACGAAGTCAAATTTTTCAAACTGCCCATTTACTATCGGTACGGAATCTAATCCAAACCAATCATCAATAATAGTGGAATAAGTAGATCTAAAGTCATTATTGAAATGCAAATCTCCTTCTAATTGATCTGCTTGTTTAATTGACGGATACTGACCATACATCCCACCTTTAATGTCACTACCTATGACAAATGCAACTCCTCCGGACCCGTGATCAGTACCAGAGCCGTTATCTTTAATTCGTCTACCAAATTCAGAAAAAATCATCACTATGACTTCTTCATCACGTCCATGCTCTTTTAAATCATCATAAAAATCCGCTACAGCACCTGAAACTTCATCCCATAATTTCGCATGGCTTATAATTTCCCCTGAGTGAGTATCAAAGCTTCCATGCTGTGTATAAAAAACCCGTGTACCTAAATCAGCTAATAATACCTGTGCCATGCTTTTCATATTTTGAGCAACAGAATTGTTGGCGTATTCAATCGTAGAGGAATATTTAGCTGGAGCAGTCCTTAAAATATCAGCCCCTTTTAATGCATCTCTTCCTGTTTGGCCCAAATATTCCATTACTGAATCTTTACCCATACCTCCATACATATGAGTAAACGCTCGTAAGGCTAGACTTTTTTCTGCTTCATCTTGCATATCTGTAAAAAGACCATATGTTTCTAAATTTCCTACTGAAGCAACAGGAACGCCTCTCACTCCTAATGCTCTAGGTAGTCCACGTCCAAAATTCACACCAGTCAAAACATTTTCTGATTTTGGATCCAATTCTCTTATAACTCTACCCAACCATCCTTCAGAACCAATTTCATCAGGTAAGGCCGTATGCCAAATATCCATGGAACGAAAATGTGAACGATTGGGATTATCGTAGCCAATCCCATTTATTACTGCTACTTTTCCTTGATCATATAATGCTTTAATGGGACTTAAGTGAGGATTGAATCCGTACATTTTATCAATTTGAAGAACATCACTTTGTTCTATTCGTACAGTTTTACGAAAATCATAATAATCATCATCACCATATGGGACTACTGTATTGAGGTAGTCATTTCCTCCGGACAACTGAACTACAACTAATGATTTTTGTCGTTTTTCCATATCTTTCCTCAACTTTAAATTGAATGGTTGAAAATTTTCGCAATAGTACTATTTAAAGGCTTCACATTCAATACAAAGAACGCCATGTTGGCTACAAAACTAATTCGTCATAAACTACACATATTTAAATAGGGGATCAAATGAAATCATTTTTACAAAAATCTAAAATAGGTAAAACAAATTTAGAAGTTACTCAAATAGGGATGGGTGGAGCCCCTTTAGGAAGATCAACTGTATCAATATCTTATGAAACTCTCGAAACTGCGTTTAAAAAAGGTATCACTTACTTCGACACTGCTCCCCATTATGGGGCAGGGCAGAGTGAAAAATTCTACGGAAACTTCTTATCTACTATAGATAGAGATTCATTTATATTATCAAGTAAAGTAGGAAGACTAATCTTGTCAGAAGAAGAGGCTTCTAATTACAAATATACAGGACCTCTTACACCCACAATTAAAAACAATATAAAAGCTTCAAAATATCCAAATAATGTTGTATTTAATTTTTCAAGAGATGGGATTTTACGATCGATTGAAGAAAGCTTACAACGACTAAATTTAGACTATATTGACATCTTATTAATTCATGACCCTGATGATTATTATGAACAAGCCCTAAACGAATCATACCCAGTATTAGCAGATCTCAAATCTCAAGGAATTATTAAAGCTATTGGAGCCGGAATGAACGAATGGGAAATGCTAGCTAAGTTTGCAGTTGAGGCAGACTTCGACTGTTTTTTGGTAGCAGGAAGATACACACTACTAGATCATTCAGCGATAAATACTCTTATGCCCATATGTGAAAAAAAGAACATCAGTCTCATAATGGGTGGGCCATATAACAGTGGAATATTAGCATCAGATTTAACTTCAGAAACAACCTATTTTTACGAAAAATCCCCAAAGAATGTTGTTGAGAAGGCTAAAAAAATCAAAGCAATTTGTGATCAATTCAATGTTCCTATGAAAGCCGCTGCTTTACAGTTTGGAATCAACCATCCCGTCGTAGCGACAACTGTTCCAGGACCAACTTCTCCAGAAGAGGTGTCAGAAAATATTGAAATGGCCAATTTTGAAATACCATCAAATTTATGGAAGGCGTTGAAAAGAGATAAATTAATTGATGAAAATTGCCCTTAATTATTTTTAAAATAATTATTATCTAAAGCTCTCCATAAATACTTTGTAGCCAAACTCCTGTGCGGACGCCATTTTTCTGCAATATCAATTAAAACTTGATCATCTGTATCTTTAGGTAGTTGATACATTTTTTTAATTGCAGATTTTACTCCCGCATCTCCAATAGGAAATACATCAGGTTTGTTTAATTGAAACATCAAAAAAATATCAGCAGTCCATTTACCAACACCTTTTAAGGATTCTAATTTTGTTCGAGCATCTTCTTCAGAAATTTGATGCAATAGCTTAAAATCCAAATTTCCGTTTTCAACTTCTTCAGCAATTTGATAGATATATGAAGATTTACCGTATGACAAGCCACAAGATTTAAGCTCTTCAATAGAAAAGCTTACAATGTTTTGAGCAGATATTATTTCATTGGGCATAAGAGAAAGTAATCTTGAGTAAATAGCTTTAGCTCCTGAAGTACTAATCTGTTGTCCAACAATAGATCTTACTAGTGCAGGAAAATCATTTTTCCCTTCGTAATCTTCAACCTGAATTAAAGGAGGTTCTAAATTTTCTATCTTGGCAACATAATCAATTATGTCGCTCAATAGTTCATCTTGATTTCTTAAAAATTCTAAAGGATTCATTCCCCTATTCTATTCTAGAAAAATCAAACAGTACATTTTTATAAAAATCATTTATCATTCCCACTAAACAAGGAAGGAGGCAATGATGCAAGCGGCAGTCTACAAAAGCAAACAAAATTTAGTGGTTGAAGAGATACCAACACCTGAACCTAAATCAGACGAAGTCCAAATTAAAATTTCACATAGCGCAATATGTGGCACTGACGTACATGTGTATCTATACGATATTGCTCCTCCTAATACAGTTTTAGGTCATGAATTTACTGGAGAAATTTCTAAAATAGGATCAGAAGTCACTACCTTCAAAGTTGGGGACAGAGTAATTGGTATGGGAGGGAATCCTCCTCCGGGTCAAGAAGCTCCATTAAGAAGGCAAGAGCAATATAACTACCGACTCGAAGGAATTACTAATTCAAGAACAAGAGGTTATGCTGAATATACTGTATTGAAAGAATGGGAACCATTAAAACTCCCAGACAATGTTTCAAATTTGGAAGGAGCCTTAGCCGAACCTTGTGCAATAGTTACTAGAGCAGTAAGGCTGTCAAACCAAAAATTAGGAGATACTGTTGCAATTTTGGGAGCTGGCCCAATAGGCCTTTTATGTTTACAGACTGCAAAAGCAGCTGGAGCTACAAAAGTAATTGTTTCTGAACCATCTAAAGCTCGAAGAGATATTGCGCTAGCCTTAGGAGCTGATGCTGTAGTTGATCCTACAACCCAAGATCCTGTTAAATCTATAATCGAATTAACCGACAATAATGGCCCTCACGTAGTTTATGAATGTGCTGCAGCAAAACCTACTCTCCACGATGCTTTAAATATGGTGAGAAAAAAAGGAAATGTAATGCTAGTAGCGCTAGCTTGGGAAGAAATCCCATTATTACCTGTAGATTGGGCAGGAAAAGAAATTCATTTAAACACCACATTTGGCAGCGAACCATACGACTTCAAAGTAGCAGTAGATTTAATAGCTTCCAAAAAAGTTATATTGGATCCACTCTTGTCAGAAACTGACACAATTAAACTTGAAGAGATAAAAGAAGCATTTGATTCATTAATAAAACCCTCAAATCAAATCCAAATGGTAATAAAATTTTAATTATTTGACTGAAAAAGGCACCTGTAGCTCGGCAGATATATCAGTTAACCATTCAATTACTTCGGGATGATAAGGAATACCTTTTTCTAGTCTTTCAATTTCTTCTTCATATTCAGGTAATCCAGCATATGTTACTGAATCATGCCCAGGAGCTGGTTTTGAGTTCGTTAAAGACACCATATATTCATCCATATCTTTCTTAAATTGATCTACATCAGTAAATGCATCAATTTTGTATGCCAAAAAATGATGAGAAGCTAATCCACCTCTACGATTTGCTCCAGCTCCACCAGCTGAAAGAACACTAGATAAAATCTCAATCATTACAGCTAAGCTGTATCCTTTATGCGAGCCCACTTCTCTTGTACCACCTAATGGCAAAATTATATAATCATCGGGAACGGGCTTTTCTTCCATAATAGGAGTACCGTCAGATTCAGCAACCCATCCGGGTAAAGCATCCACTCCTAATCTTTTTGCCAATGCAATTTTATTACCTGCAACTGAACTCATTGATGCATCAAAAATAAATGGAGGTTCATTCATAGTAGGAACTGCAATTGCTAATGGATTCAATCCTACCAATTTCTCAGCTCCATTTGTTGGGGCTACAGTAACTCCTCCTGTTGTCATTGCTAGGCCAATCATATTATGTTCAAGTGCTAAAGCTGCATGATAACCCGCAGCACCAAAGTGAGAACCGTTTGTTACAGACACAGAACCAATTCCATACTTTTCCGCTCTTTCAATAGCTACATTCATAGCTTCAGGACCAACTACTAACCCATGACCTTTATCGCTATCAATAGTACAAACTGCAGCAGCTTCACGAATTATTTCCCATTTTGGATTGGGATTGATTTCACCGTTTTGGAACCATTCTACATACCTGCGCATCATGTTACTTATACCGTGAGACTCAATTCCACGTAAATCAGCCCAAATCAAAACATCAGTCGCCTGAACTGCATCAGTGTCAGACATCCCCATTTTCGTAAATATTCCTTCAATTGTACTGCGAACATTTTGCTGTTTTACTCTAACAGCAACATCTTCCGGAACATGAAATCTTTCTAACAATTTATTCTCCTTAATTCATGATAGCGAGGGGAGTATAACATTTATTTCAGAGGTTTTCGGGCAAAAACAATTAGAAATCCAGCCATTAGATAAGCGCATACAGCAAAAAAGAAAACTGCGGAATACCCTGAAAAAGTTTTAAATAAAAATGTACCTGTCAGCGGCCCTAACCCTAATCCCCCAACTTGAAAAGGCATCAAAACACCCGAAATAGTTCCAAAAGAATTTCTTCCATAATAATTAGCTATTAACATACCTCCTAATACCTCCAACCCTCCTATAAAAGCTCCCCAAATTGCTACAAACATAAACGCCAAAATACCACCATCAATCACTAGGAACACTGAAGTAACTAAAGCAGCAAGTGGAGTAGCGCAAATCAATACTGATCTAGGTGAAAATTTGTCACCCAACAACCCCCAAACAGGATTAAAAATTGCATCCATTACTATTGAACAACTCCAAGCAGTAGCAGCAAGCCTTAAAGACATTCCTGAATCATTTAAATATGGGACAAACTGAAAACCAACAACTCCCATGACCATCATAGTGAGAAATTGAGATATAGAAAGTAACCAAAGAGCTTTTGTTTTAATAGCTTTATCAAAGTCCCAACTATATTCCTTATGAGTTATTTTTTGATCATTATTTTCATCACGAATTGATTTACCATCTGGTAATAATCCAATTGATTCTGGAGTTTTTCTTAAAAACAAAAATAATGGAATAATGCTCAAAAAACCGTATAAAGAGAAAAATTTATATGCATTTCTCCAATTAGATCTTGTAGCTATCATAGATATTATCTGTATACTCAGACCACCAGACATTGGACGAAAAGCTGATTGGATTCCCAAAGCAAGATTTCTTTTCTCATAAAAGAAATTAACAACAGCAGTTCTAGGTACAATTGAAATTAAAGCTGGAGTACCTATAGCTCTAGCAAGAATATAGAAAACAAAAAATTGTAATACACTAGTTGCTCCAGATAAAAAATAAAAGCACACACCAATAAAAATACTAATCAACGGCATGATTAATCTTGGACCATATTTATCTGCGAGACGGCCAAATAATGGGGTCAACAAAGCAGAACCAAAAGTTCCGATAGTAACAGCTGAAGACAAAGTATATCTATCCCACCCCGTGTCGTTCAAAATGTATCCTTGGATACCAGCCATAGTCACAGTAGAAGATGCATTAGATAAATATGTTCCCATGGCAGAAACGCCTAATACAACCCATCCATAATAAAAAGGAGTTTTAGGAGTCCATTTCCTAAGCTGAGTAAGTTTCTGCATCCCGAGATTCTATCAAAATTACCGTTGACAAAAAACAAACAAACGGTTGTACTATGTTTCATGATTTAAAATTCATAAAAGGACATGATTTGTTTAAAAGACCCATCTTCTATGGATGGTGGATTGCGATTTCAGCATTAATTATTAATGCAATCCTTTCTGCCCCAACCCAAAGTGGGGCCGGATTGTGGGTATATGCGCTAGAACAAGAATTTGGATGGAGTAGAACTCAATTAGCTACAGCATTTTCATTAGGCCAACTAGAAGGTAGTATTGCTTCACCATTAATCGGGTATTTGATAGATAAAATCGGTGGTAAAAAAGTAGCATTAATAGGTACTTTTCTATCTACAATAGGTTTTATATTTTTATTTCTAACCACCCCATTAGCTGATACAAGAGATGCCTGGTATGACCCAGGAATATTTTATATATCATATATTTTCATGATGTTTGGCAGTCAAATGGCAGGATGGATTCCAATGACAGTCATAATCAATAATTGGTTTGATAAAAACAGAAGTTTAGCCATGGGAATTGGAAGCATCGGCTTCACAGCAGGAACATTTGCTTTAGTCCCATTATTAGCCACAATTATCGTTCCTGAAAGATTAGGTTGGCAATCAACAGCCCTTCTTCTCACTTTAGTTTTTCCGGCATTAATGCTGTTTATTTGGATAGTATTAAAAGATTCCCCATCTGAAATAGGGCTACTACCTGACGGCGCTAAAGAATCTACGCAAACAAAATCATCCCATAAATCAGAATATGATTTCACTATCATACAAGCTATGAAAGAAAAATCATTTTGGTTAATGTCTTTCGGACACGGAGCCTCTGCAATGATGACTTCACTGATGATGTTACATTTAATACTTGCATTAGTAGACCAGGGATTATCACTAGAATTATCATCTTTAATTTGGGGAAGTGCTATGGGCATTGGAGGATTATCTCAATTATTAGGTGGTGCATTAGGTGATAGAGTTGAAAAACGGTATGCATTAGTTGTATTTGGATGTATTCAAGCTATCTCAGTAATTTTCGCTGCTTACGCCCAAACGATTATTTCTGCGTTTTTATTTGCCATACTCTGGGGAATAGGATTTGGAGGAAGAGCGCCTATCACTACAGCCTTAAGGGCTGAATATTTTGGACGAACTTCATTTGGAAAAATAATGGGAATTTCCGCATCTTTAATGATACTAATGACTGTAGTCACGCCGCTTTATGCTGGATTAATGTACGACATAACACAATCATATAAAACATCATTCATTACTGTTGGTATAGCAGGGTTCTTAGGAACATTCTTCTTCTTATTTGCTACAAAACCTATACACCCATCGTTAAAAGTTATTTCAAGGGAACAAAACCTGCTGGAAAAATAGCTCCTGACACATCTGTTTCGGTGAAGTATGCGCCATCGACTAGAGCATTCTGAAAATCCGTATTAATTAATTTTGAAGCTTGAAAATCAGATCTGTATAAATTTGATCCAGAAAAATCTACATTAGTTAAATTAGCTCCCATTAAATTGGCTCTTCGCAAGTCACAATTTGTAATCTTAGCACCTTCCAAATTAGCTCTCCTAAAATCTGCCCCGCGTAAAAACCCTTGATTGATCCTACAATTTTTCATATTACAGTCCCTAAGATCAATTCTACTCATTTGGGCAGAATCAAATAATGAATTTATCAAATCTGATTCTCTAAAATTCACATCTGTTAGATTGCAATTATTTAATGTTGCTTCAGGTAGTTTTGCGGAAAACAAATTTGCATTACTTAAATCTATGCCAGAAAGATCTAATCCTGATAAATTTTCGGAATTTTTAATTTTTATAATTAATTCATCTCTAGTAATTTGTGACATTAAATTTCCTTATGATAAATCGTAAGTAGCTACAGTTTCAGATATTTTCCCATCTTGTAATAATTTCTCAATATGAGTTTGTACATTTCTTTCTGCAGCTGGTCTCAAATTTTTTTGAAGATTTTTGGGATAAATATACAAAGCTATAGCCGAGATATCTTTATAACCATTTTTAATAGCATCTAACACTTGATTTTCTCTATTAATTCTATGATCCAATTGACGTTGAATAATTTTTGAACCATTTGGTGGAGGGACTACAGGGCCATGACCGGGGCAGACAGTTTCAACTTTGAATTTTGTCAAAAGTTCTAACGATTTCATATATTGTGCAAGATTCCGCACTGAAGTTGAACTTGCCCCTAAAACTGTGTCTCCCGTAAACATCACCTTATCTTCTTTAAGGTAATAACAAACATGATCTATATCATGACCGGGAGTAAATAAAGCCCTAATGGATATTCCAGACTCAGTTTCAATTAATTGCCTAGATTTTAAAGGGATCACAATTTCTTCATTATCTAAAATTTTCTGAAGCTTTTTTACTAATTTAGGATGACATCTTACTATTGCACCAGTGACCTCTTGTATCCTGTCTAAACCATGAGTGTGGTCTTCATGTCCATGAGTAATAACAATCGATGAAATTTTTGGTTTACCGAGTTCTTCGTAATAATCCAATATTGAATTTGTCCACAATCTTTCATAATCACCAGTATCAATTAAAATCATATCTGAAGAAGGATCTCCAACAAAAAAGTTATTGCTTCCTCCTGGATGAAATTCTGATCCATCATCAATATGCATGTTATAAACATTTTGAGTAATTTGCATAATGCCCCTCAAGAATTAGATTTAATAAAATTTAATATAGATGAGACAACTTTTTCAGGTTGCTCTTGTTGAACCCAATGTCCTGCACCATCTATAAACTCTATCGGTTTCATATTTGTACATATCTTTTGCATTTTTTGTAAAGTCCCAGGTCTTTGAAAAGACCCCCAATCTTGTTTGCCTGAAATAAATAAAGATGGAATTGTGATATTCATACCTGAAAAGAGCTCTAATTTTGTCCTGTTTTCTTCACTAGCTGAAGCCCTATACCAATTTAATCCGCCTTGAAAACCTGTCCTTTGATATTCAGATTCATATACGGAAATATCTTCCTCACTCAACCATATGCAAGTTTGTATATACTCTTTTGAAGGAGTAACTTTTGCGACAGTTTCAGCCATATCATCATCCAAATCCATAATGTAGTAGGTAGGCATTTTTGATAATTCTGTAGCGCTCCAAGACTCTAAAGGATAAGGATCATTTTCCGGCCAATCAGCACTTTTATGAAAATAATAAGATCTAATAAATGTTCGTAATCCTATAGAAGACTGCATTAAATCTTTGTTTGCTTCTAATGTTCTGTAATATTGTTGATAGTGTTTTCTAGGTCGATTTAATTTAGATAAATCATCATAAATTGAATCAGAAAAGTCTACTTTGGCTGAAGACTGTTTCGTGTCAAAAGGCAACGGCTGAACTCCACCAAAAGGAGCACTCATCATAATGACAGACTTATAAACATCGGGCCTAATTAAACTAGACCAACCTGCTACTCCAGCTCCTGAGTCGTGCCCTATAAGACATTCAACAGACTCATAACCCAACGCATTAACAAAACCTAAAATATCTCTTACCAAATTAATATGGTGGTATGAGGATAAATCCTCAGTATAAGTGTTATCCCAACCTGTAGTTTTACCAAAACCTCTTTGGTCAGGAGCAACTACATGAAAGCCTTGATCTGCTAATGGTTTCATTACAAAACGCCAACTAAAAGAAAGTTCAGGGAACCCATGCAACAAAACTATCAGAGGACGGTTCGGAGATTCATACCCNGATTCTAAATAATGGATATCTAAACCATTCACACCCTTACAAAAAGAGGATCTAATGTTATNTAAAGAAGTAATCAGGAAGNCCTAAGAACCTGAGGCTGCTACAGNGTCAGCTGCATACCANTCTGGNGGTTCTTCACCAGGGTCNGGTAGAACNTGACCACCNTCCATTGTCCATTTTGCTGGAGCCTCAGAAATATGACCACTTACATCATTTTTTGATATACCAGTTACTTCACAAAATTTCNCGATCAAACCATTAAGTATTTGATCTTTAANTTCTTGAGGTCTGCCGGCTCNNTTGCCTCCCGCAATNTANTATTTAGTATCATAAGAAAATTGACCAGCACCATGAGAATCATCNATTACTCCAGGTTTGTCAGTTTCCATGAATTCNACATGAACAAAATTTCTGGGAGCTGCTGAAATNCCACAATGAACATCAGTAAAACCCGTTGCAATTTCTTGTCTTGTNTCAAAATCTAATTCATTTTTGGGCGTAATCACTCTGTAATACGGCATAAANTCTCCTTAAATATTATCCTTGCCAAGTAGCNTCTCTTATTCCAATAATCGCATCATCNTCNCTAGTACCAGAAATAGTACTCCAACTATCACAAATTTTTCTCATAAGCAGTTCTCTGTNTTCCTGAGAACATCCATCTGGAATTTTNCCTTTTACTTGAGATGTAGTTGATGGGTACCCACCTCTAAAAGCTAATCCTTTAGCAATTTCACGCCAGTGAAAAATTATAGGTCCCTGATCCTCTCCCAAAACCTCATTACAAGATTTAACAATTCCATTAGCCAAATCTTCTCTGATATTTTCTGGAATACATCCTTCTTGTACNACACATACAAATTCAATCATTTCAAACCCTTTGTGACTNTTTTGTGCATCTTAAATCTATATCAANATTTATTCAACTAATTAATTAGCCTTACAAGTGTTCCGTTGATATAAGACAGNACACATTCAAGAGTATCTTCAAAAAACACTTCATATGTTTCTTGAGTTACGTATCCAATATGAGGAGTAATTNTAGTANGTTCTGAAAGAATTAAAGGATGNTTCATGNNCATAGGTTCTGAATCAAAAACATCTAANCCTGCTCCAGCTATATAGCCTTGATTCAAAACTTCAATTAATGCGNNTTCATCNACTATAGGACCTCTNGANGTATTAATTAAGTAAGCAGATNTTTTCATTAATTTTAATTTTTCTAAATTAATTAACCCTTTAGTCCTTTTACTTAAAATAGTGTGAATGGATACAAAATCTGACGANGACATCAATGTATCTAATGAAACNAAATCTGCAAAATTTTCTGAAGCTTTTTCCTGAGTTAAATTTTGACTCCAAGCAATTACATTCATACCAAAAGCATTTCCATATCTAGCAACCTGCGAACCTAGATTTCCTAAACCGATTAANCCNAAAGTTTTTCCTTTTAACCCCACGCCCATTTTTGTTTGCCAAANACCTGATTTTACNGCTTCATTTTCGACGGACACGTTTCTAGCTAAATCTAAAACTAGAGCCCAAGTGAGTTCGGCTGTAGGATATGGAACACTACCTGTACCACAAACATCTATACCTAATTCTCTTGCNGCAGNNACATCAATAGATNCATTTCTCATTCCAGTTGTAATTAAAAGTTTTAATTTGGGCAGCTGNTCTAAAACCGANCTAGNAAAAGGGGTACGTTCTCTCATTGCACAAATAATTTCAAAATTTTTCAATCTATCTACTAANATTTTTTGATCAAAAACATGATCGTTAAATACNGTTAAAGAAGCATTTTTNGGTAAACGNTCCCAATCAACTATCGACTTAGCAACGTTTTGGTAATCATCTAAAATTGCAATTTGAGTCATCTTATCTCCTGACATAAAGTGTTGTACTCTCTTGTAATACTATAAAGAGAATTTTTCAAATGACAAAAAAAGAATTTNTTTTATCAATAGATCAAGGTACATCTGGCACCATGGTGGCCCTAGTCAATGAATTTGGTGAAATNGTTTGTAGTTCTTACAAAGCAATCTCACAATTNTACCCTCATCCTGGCTGGGTAGAACAAGATCCATTACAGATATATCAAAGTGTAATAGATGGAATTNANGGNGTAATTCAAAAACACAAGATTAACGGAAATCAAATTTTATCTATCGGGATTACAAATCAAAGAGAAACAACTGTAATTTGGNATAAAAACACCGGAAAACCTATCCACAATGCCATTGTATGGGAATGCAGAAGAACCACAGAAATTTGTGAATCNATNTCACAAAACAAAAATANTATTGATCAAATCAANAAAATTACCGGACTTTCATTAGATCCTTATTTTTCATCATCCAAAATCAAATGGCTTTTTCAAAATATTNTAGAAAAAAATAATATTGAAATTTCTCAACTAGCATTTGGCACTATAGATTCATGGATAATTTGGAAATTAACAAACGGTGCTTGTCACGTTACAGATGTCACTAACGCTTCTAGAACTATGNTATTTGACATTCATAAATTGGAATGGTCAAAAGAAATGTTGAATTTATGGNANGTACCAAGCGAAATATTACCTGAGATAAAATCATCNAATGATACATTTGGGATTTGCGAGATTCCAATTTTAGGAAAATNNTCCATACCTGTTACTGGAGTATTAGGAGACCAGCANGCATCCATNTTCGGTCAAGCATGCTTTATAAAAGGTCAAACAAAATGCACTTATGGTACTGGGGCATTCATATTAACTAANACCGGCNATTNCCCTGTCACATCTANAAATGGATTACTATCTACAATTGCATGGTCAATCAACAAANAAACAACCTATGCTTTAGAAGGGAGTGTTTTCTCNGCNGGATCTGCCGTCCAGTGGCTAAGAGATGAAATGAGNTTCTTTGATGAANCTNATGAAATTGAAAAATTAGCANCTAAAGNAAAAGATAATGGAGGAGTTTACATTGTTCCTGCATTTTCGGGATTAGGTGCGCCTCATTGGAATTCCCATGCTAGAGGATCCATATTTGGATTAACCAGAGGATCTAATAAAAGTCATATTGCTAGAGCTGTACTAGAATCNATTGCNTTTCAATGTAATGACGTATTTAAAAGTATAGAAATGGATTCAAATCAAAAGATTACCGAAATACGNGTTGATGGTGGTGCCTCTAAAAACAATTTACTACTAAAGTTTCAATCTGACGTTAGTAATCGTACAATCAGACGGTCTAAAGTTATAGAAACNACAGTATTGGGTGCNGCGTTTATGTCTGGTTTAGGTTCAGGATTNTGGAAATCNCTNNAAGAAATTGAAANTATTTGGGCATCAGCAGAAGCATTTAANCCAAANATNGATGATAATTCACGTCATCAAATTATTGAAAGATGGAATAAAGCNGTTAATCAAACAAAAAACTGGATCTAAGGAGCTACATATGGGTGANATGATTAANTATGCCGCTAANGGACATGATGGAACAGGTTATTTNTCAAAACCAAAATCTAACGCTAACGGTAAAGCTGTAATAGTNATTCAAGAATGGAATGGTTTAAATGACCACATCAAAGATATAGCAGATAGATTTGCTCAACAAGGNTATCTTGCTCTCGCTCCAGATCATTACCATGGAGTCATTGCGGAAGAACCTGATGAAGCAGGGAAAATGTTTATGGCATTAAATATAGCAGAAGCAGAAAAAGAGTTAAGGGGTGGAGTAAATTTATTATATAAGGAAACAGGNAACCCTGTAGGAGTTACTGGATTTTGTATGGGAGGTGCATTAGCACTATTTGCTGCCTGCCAAAATGATGAAAAAGTGGGTGCTTGTGTGGATTTTTACGGAATTCATCCNAACGTTGAATACAATTGGGATAATTTAAAAGCTCCAGTACTNGGNATTTGGGCNGAAGAAGATGATGGTGTAAATCCACAATTAGAAGGATTTGCAAAAGAATTAGCTTCAAGACAACATCATTTCCAATTTAAAACATATCCTAAAACGCATCACGGATTTTTCAATGACACTAATCCACAAAATCATGACNCCAAAGCTAGTCAAGATGCATGGGANTTAACTCTGTATTGGTTTAATAAGCATCTTTAAAAGTTTTAATATGGCTCCAGAAAAAAAAAGTAAAAAAACTAAAAAGAGTGAATCGGAAAGTAAAAAANCTGAATCAGATCAACATTGGTACTACAAAAACAGCAATCTAAAACGATGGTTTAAAAAATCGACGTAATTAACGTCTAAATTAATTAATTTTATTCCTGAATCTAAGAAAAATTAAGCCCACTAGTAATACCAAAAATACCGAACATAGTTGATATAAAGCTGGCAGGAAGGTTGCAGGAATCAAACTTAATCCAATTAGCGGACCTAAAGCAGAGCCTACGTCATTAAAAGTATTATAAATAGAAAACATCTCTGAATGAGACTCTCTTTCAACTGCCAAACTCACAACCGGCAATAATTGAACGCTCAACATTACTCCTCCGCCAAACACTAGTAAAAAGGCGAAACAAACCATGAATAAATCATCAAAGAACCCCAAACTTAATAATCCTAATGATGCAATTAATGCTGAAATAAACAGTACTTTAATTCGACCAAACTTATCTGAAACAAATCCACCTACTGGAGCTAACACAACATCAGCAAGACCTCTAAAGCCTAATAATAAACCAGCTACAGTAGTAACAGATAATGTGAGTAATTTAAAATCGAGTTCTATTCCAAATTTGGTTCTTAAATAATGACCAATACTAGCAGACATTAAACCAGCAACAACTATACCTATAGCCAAGCCACTAAACCCTAAAAATAAAACATCAAGATTTTTGAGTTTGGAAAAGAAATCTTTCATAGAATCATTCTTCATCGGAATATCTACGCTAACATTCCGGAACATTGGAGCCCAAAATCCTAGAGCAACGAGTGTTAATAATCCAAAAATCAAACACATGAGTTCAAGACCGAGTGTAGAAAATAAAATCGCCCCTACAACAGCTCCACCTATTGCACCAGTCTGTCTAATAGAATGATCCATAGACATAAAAAAACCAATATTTTTGTTACTACTAGAATTCGATGCAATTAATTGGCCCGTTAAACGTAATACTGACCAACATGCACCCCAATACAATCTAGCTAAAAATAAAAGTATGAAATTTTTAGAAAATGCATAAGCATACAATGTAGCAAGAGAGGAAAATAAAAACCAAACAAAAGGTTTTTTTACACCAAAACGATTCGCCAAATATGAACTTGCTGGATTTGTAAAAAACCGAATAAACCTATTAGCTGACAAAAGAATTCCAACCTGGAAAATTGTCAAAGACCATATTTCGGGTCTAGATGGCATCAAAACATATAAAACTGCATCTCCAAGTAATGCAGCTGAAACAGAAATACTAGTAATAAAAATATGTGATTTATTAGTCAATGGATTTATGAACGAGTATGTGCACTGCCAGCGGAAGTTCCTCCATCAACCATATATACTCCACCATTGCAGTAACTACTATCTTCACTAGACAAAAACAACATCATCTGTGCAACTTCATGCGGTTCTCCGTATCTTTTTAAAGCTGCTCTTTCAGACAAACTTTTTTCCACATCTTTTGGTGATGACATGGTTGGATTAAGTTCAGTTGTCATTTGTTCAATAGATCGCATCATTCTAGTTTGATTTGGTCCGGGATTAACTGTATTAACTCGAATCCCCATAGATGCACCTTCTAGAGCAGCAGAACGCATTAATCCGATCACAGCATGCTTACTAGTAGAGTAGGGGGACATTCCAAAACTTCCACGAATCCCTGCGGTAGATGAGGTGATTACTATACTACCTCCACCATTCTTTGCCATTACAGGCATAACATATTTTAATCCCAACCATACTCCTCTCACATTTACTGCTATCACCTGATCAAACATTTCTATAGGAGTATTGATGATTTCGTCCATTTTACCTTCAATCCCTGCATTAGCTAAGAAAACATCAATTTTTCCATGCCTCTCAACAGTAATATTCACAAAGTTTTGAACTTGTTCTGGTTGAGTTACATCACTAACAACATAACTGATATTTTCATGATTGATATCTTTGACTGCAGTTTTTAATGCATCTTCATTAATATCAACAATTACTACTTTTGCACCTTCTTCAACAAACAGTTTTGCAGCAGCCACTCCTAATCCACCAGATCCTCCAGTAATAACAGCAACTTTATTTTCAAGTTTATTCATACGTAACTCCTTTTCAAGGGGGAGAATAACCTAAAAAAGTGAGAAAAAAAAGTAAAAGAGTTTGATCTGGTGCCGAAGGTGGGACTCGAACCCGCCTATGTACGTTTTTTGTCAGTAAATACGTGCAATTACGTACAATCTACGGACACTTCTAGGCACAAATCCTCTGCCCTAAAACCATTACGACAAATTACATACAATTATGTTCAATTATTTTTGCCTACTTTTTGCCTACTTCTATTGTTA
>NZWM01000059.1 GCA_002698365.1 Flavobacteriales bacterium
TGCTTGATCTACTTCTTTTACCAATACAGTACTCAAAGCGTTTAGTACTTCTGCTCGATTTAATTTAATAGTTCCAATTCCGGAATTTTTTTCAACGAGAATTGTTTCGTATGTCATGTAGGTCTCCTTTGTTTAATGGGTATCATTATGTCAAATTTTCACCAACAAAAAAAATTTTTATACGATTTTTTTGTTTTCTGATAGTATTCGCCAAAAATAGACTCTATAGAGGTACCTATGCCAGAAGAAAGTTTTCCTAGAATTGCCAAACAATCCGTTCAAAATATGCCAGTAAAACCTAATTTAGATTTAGACACTTCTTACCAAGATTTTGATTGGGAGCAAATGTATCAAGAATTAGATTGGTTGCCGGGAGGCGGACTTAACAAAGCCCATGAAGCAATTGATAGGCATGCCAATAGTGATAAGAAAGATAAATTAGCTATGATTTGGGAAGGTAAAAATGGAGAAAGAGAGGATTATACTTTCGGAGATTTGCAAATTCTTACAAATCAATTTGCAAATGTTTTAGGTAGTTTAGGAATAGAAAAAGGTGACAGGGTATTTATTTTTATGGATAGATTGCCAGAATTGTATGTGGCATTTTTTGGCGCGTTGAAAGCTGGAGCTGTAGTAGGCCCTTTGTTTTCTGCTTTTGGTCCTGAACCAGTAAAAGATAGAATGCAAGATAGTGGGGCTAAAGTTCTTGTTACACAACCAGACTTGAGAAATAAAATTTCTGAAATCATTCCAGAGTTATTTGATTTGCAGCATATTTTGATAGTTAATAAAGACGGTCGTGATCAAAATCCGATTGATCCACAAGATTTATCTTATGAAGAAGAAATGAGTAAAGCTTCAAAAGAATTTACTACTGTTGTGACTGGTCAATACGATTACTCTATTATGCATTACACATCTGGAACAACAGGTAAACCTAAAGGTGCTGTTCACAGACATCAGGCAGTAGTCCAGCAAAAGGCTACAGGCAAATGGGCTTTAGATTTACAAGATGATGACATTTATTGGTGTACTGCTGACCCTGGTTGGGTTACAGGTACTTCATATGGCATGTTAGCCCCATGGACCAATGGAGTGACTCAGCTTATTTATGAAGGTGGATTTAGTGCTAGTAGGTGGTATGAACAAATTCAAAAACATAAAGTTACTATTTGGTACACTGCGCCTACTGCTATTCGTATGTTGATGAAAGCAGGAGATAGTGTTACGAAAAAGTTTGATTTATCTACTTTGCGATATATTTGTAGTGTTGGTGAACCCCTAAACCCTGAAGCTGTTGTTTGGAGTAATGAGGTTTTTGGAATGGCATTTCATGATAACTGGTGGCAAACAGAAACAGGCGCCATAATGTGTGCCAATTATCCTAGTATGGAAATTAGGCCTGGTTCAATGGGTAAACCTATTCCGGGAGTTCAGTTAGCAATTGTCGATGAAGATTTTAATGAAGTACCAGACGGAGAAGATGGTAATTTAGTAGTTAAGCCCGGATGGCCTTCAATGTTCCATGCTTATTGGAATAACTCAGAAATGTATAACTCTAGATTCAGAAAAGGTTGGTACATTACTGGAGATACAGCTCGGAAAGATGAGGACGGGTATTTTTGGTTTGTAGGACGCGCAGATGATGTGATTAACACAGCGGGTCACTTAGTTGGTCCATTTGAAGTTGAAAGTGCATTGATAGAACATCCTGCAGTAGCTGAAGCTGGAGTGATAGGTAAACCTGATCCATTAGCTATGGAGATTGTTAAAGCTTTCGTATCTTTGAAAGATGGATATGAAGAATCAACTCAATTAAGAAATGAAATTATCAAATTTGCGAGAGAAAAATTATCTACAGCTGTTGCCCCTCGGGAGATAGATTTTATTCCGTCTCTTCCTAAAACCAGAAGTGGAAAAATTATGCGCCGGCTTTTGAAAGCAAGGGAATTGGGGCTTCCCGAAGGAGATACTTCAACTCTAGAAGATGATTAGGAATTGAATTTATCTATTGATTGTATAGGAGATAATTTCTATGGACTCAACAAAAATTAAATCTGTAGTTTGTGATGAAATTGAAAAAAACAAAGATAAATTAATAGGTGTAGCAAAAGAAATATTAGAAAATCCGGAACCAGGATTTAAGGAATTTAAAACCTCTAAAATAGTATCGAGAGAATTTGATTCTTTAGATATGCACCATGAATCAGAAATCGCTATTACTGGCCTTAAATCTCATCTAGATAGCGGAAACCCCGGTCGAAATATAGCTGTGATTGGTGAACTAGACTCAGTAAAAGTATTAGGTCATCCATTTGGAGACCAAGAAACGACCGCTGCTCACGCTTGTGGACACCATTGTCAAATAGCGATGATGTTAGGTGTAGCTGTTGGTTTAAAAGCATCGGGAGTTTTAGAATCATTATCAGGTAAAGTTACTTTTATGGCAGTTCCTGCTGAGGAATATATTGAAATTGAATATAGAGACAATTTGAGAAGAAATGGTGAAATTGAATTTTTGGGAGGAAAACCTGAATTTGTCAGGCTGGGACATTTTGACGATATTGATATGGCAATGATGACCCATACGTCAGTGCCAACCAATGACTCCAAAATAACGATTGGTGGAACTAATGTTGGTATGGTTGGTAAATCAATTCAATTTTCAGGAGTTGCCTCTCATGCTGGAGGTTCACCTCATTTGGGTGTAAACGCTCTTAATGCAGCTATGGTGGCGATGTCGGCAATACATGCACAGAGAGAAACTTATAGAGATGAAGATTCGATCAGAATACATCCGATCATAACAAAAGGTGGCGTCGCAGTCAGTTCAGTTCCTGCTGATGTTCGGATGGAGACATATGTGAGAGGCGGATCGATTGAAGCCTTTTTATCGGCTTCCGAAAAAGTTGATCGGGCTTTGAGGGCAGGTGCTATGACAGTTGGTGGTTCAGTGACTATTCAAACTTTGCCCGGGTATCTTCCCATTCAAAATAATGAAACTTTTTTAGATTTATATCAAAACAATGCTGCTGAATTAGTTGGGCAAGAAAAAATAAGTAGACTTCCTCCACATGTTATGCATGGTACAGGTTCTACAGATATGGGTGACATATCTCAGTTGATGCCAGTAATACATCCATATGTTGAGGCAGCTTCTGGTAACGGGCATGGTATTGATTACGTAATAGATGATTATGAATTAGCTGTCGTTACTTGTGCAAAGGCAATGGCAATGACAGTAATAGATTTGCTAGCTGATGGAGCTTCCAATGCATCGCAAATTATCTCAGAGAATGATTCCCCGCTTACTATACCTTCATACCTGTCACTTTTGCGAAGTATGACTAAAGAAGAAACATTTAAAGAGTAGAAAAGTTAAGATATTTCTAAATCTTTAAAATCTAAAAGTTGAGAGATTGGCGATACTCCTCTTGGCTAGTTAACACATACTCGTATTTCATGAAATTCCTAGACAAAAGAGTACATGTGTTTTTATACAAAAACTAGAGAGTTATCTTTGTAAGATGTACTACATTCCCTTAGAGGAAGATTAATTTCATTTTGTTAGAAATGATGAAATCTCAGATGAGAATTTCTTTTTCCAAGCCGTATTTAATCTGATTCTTTCTAGNGCTTGCTGTATGCTTCTTTCTGCAGCCGGTGTGGGGTTTTTTTCAAAAAAATCTTCAACTTCAGAAATGCGTTTTTCTTCTGAAAATCCTGAAACTAGAGAGACTAGACGATTGAGGGCAAAGCCTCCATCNCCGTANCTNTTATCAATTTCTTTCCAGTTGTTTCGTACAAAATCCCAAGCTAGTGNTCTTCCTAAGCTAGAAGANGAGANGCCCACGATGATTCTAATTGAGTCTTGAGCTCTAATTNTNTCACTGAGAGATATTTCTAAAGCTCGATNTAATAGTGAGGAATCTGAAAAACTACANAATGCTCCATGNAATCTAACTTTTTCTTCTTGTAATTCNACTTTTTCTTCTAAATCAAGAATTTGATTGAATATTGAAGTGTNTCCATTTTGTGCNGTAGTGTTGAATACAACTGATCTAAGGTCTGGGTGAACATTNGAACTATCTTTACANTATTCNTCAAATAATTGTTGAGATTTATTAATGGTTTCTATGTGCCCGTAATGTCCTAAATTGCCCAAAGCNATGGATCTNAGTAAAGAGTCTAAATGCCCCTCTCCTTGTTTTTTNTCCCAACCAACNTNTTTNCCNGTTTGTATAAAAATATTGAGNCAAAATTCNTTGTANTNATCATGNAAATCTTCAGATTCTATTAAATTTTCTATTGATCTNAGACCACTTGATAAGTCGGAGAGTACAGAAGAATCCTTTTCTGATTTGAATGAATTAGCTAAATTTAGAAAACGGATAGGNGATGAATATCCNGCTCTACTGAGNGCAAAAGTATCTCCTTGAATNCCAAGCCTATCCCTAGGAGGTATTTNTTTATTCTGAATTGCTTTTTGTAGTTGATCTAATTGAGATTCTGAATAATTTACNCTNTAAAATCCTGTTTGATCTGGATTTAATTTTATCCATTCATTTTTAGATTTNAAATTTGTCNGAAACTTTTCATTTGAAGATTCTATTAAAATAGANAATTCATCTTGATTTTGATCAATCACNTTTATGGGTATNGACCAAACTGTTNGATCGGTAGTTGGAGACAAAATATTTTCAAATAAAAATCTTTTTTGTGAGAAATCAATTTGNCCATCTGAGTTAAAATCAAANTCTACTACAGGGAATCCTGTTTGNTTAACCCAAGAATCCATTATNCGNGCAACTGGTTTTCCAGATGANTCTNCTAAAGCATNCCATAGATCTTGTGTCTGAGCATTAGCGTATGAGTGTTTANTCAAATAAANATTAATTCCTTTTTGGAAATCTTCTTGACCTAAATAGTCTTCNAGCATACGTAAAACAGAACCACCNTTACTGTAGCTGATCGCATCAAAAAGAGCTCCTATTTCACCTGGNTTGTTAACTTCTTGTTCTATTGGGTGAGAATTTTTNAGNCCATCTAAAGAGAACGCAGAAGCNGTATCTGCATTTAAAAATTCNGTCCAAACTTCCCATTCAGGGTGGATGGCATCTACNGCTTTGTCACCCATCCAAGATGCAAAACTTTCATTTAGCCATAAGTCGTTCCACCAGTCCATAGTTACTAGATCTCCAAACCACATGTGAGCCATTTCATGAGAAATTATTGATGCGACTCTTTGCTTTGTAGATGCAGAAGTATTGTCAGGATCAACCAATAAGGCGGCTTCTCTATAGGTGATTGCACCCCAGTTTTCCATGGCTCCTGCGGCAAAATCTGGTAGAGCTATATGATCCATTTTGGGCAATGGATAATCAATTCCAAAATATTGGTTGAAATATTCTAATAAGGCTAAAGAAGTATCTAGGGCAAATTGTCCTTGTGATTCATTTCCTCTAGTTGTCCAAATTCGCATCAAAGTACCATTTGGCGAAATATCTTCAATATGAGCCAGATCTCCTACAATAAAGGCTAGTAAATAAGTAGACATTTTAGGAGTAGTATCGAATTTTATTGACTTAAAACCTTTAGAAGATTTAGATTCACTGATTATTGGCATATTTGATAAAGCTGTAAATTCTTCATTAATCTCTAAAGTCACATCATAAGTAGACTTGTAATTGGGTTCATCCCAGCAAGGGAATGCCCTTCTAGCAAAAGTAGATTCAAATTGAGTAGCTGCCAAATATGCATTTTCACCCTCAGGGTTAGTGTAAGAGCTTCTGTAGAAACCATGGAGTCGGTCGTTTAATTCGCCAATAAAATCAATTTCTAATACGTAATTTCCTTGGGCAACTTTATCTTTCAAATTGATTGATATGATTTGTGAATTTTCATCTAAGTTGAAATCTGAAATTGTAATTCCTTCAGTTTCATTACTGAAATTTACTGACAAAATTTCTAATTCAGTCCCATTTAAAAGAATTACATCTGTATTTTCTTTTACTTCTACATCAATTTTGACATTACCATCAAATTTAAATGATTTGAAATTAGGCTTTAAAGTTAAATTGTAATGATTAGGAATAATTTTTCTTGGTAGAATTTGTCTGTTTTGTGTAATCACTAATTGCGACTCCGTACGTTATTATTTGGCTTGCCAGTTTGGCGCTCTTTTTTCTGAAAAAGCTAATGGCCCTTCTCTTCGATCTTCAGAGTTTAAAAATTTATGTTCTTCAGAATATGAAGCATTTATAGCATCAGGTAGTGATCCTTCAAGTCCTACATATGCCATCTGTTTTGAAGCTCGAACAGAAAGAGGTGCAGCTTCTAAGATTAGGCTAGCCCATTTTTCTGCTGTTTCCATCAGATTTTCTAATGGGACTACTTCATTAGCTAATCCTAAATTATATGCTTCTGATGCAGAAATTCTAGTAGCAGTTAACATCATTCCCATTGCTCTTTTGATAGGGATATGTCTAGGTAGTCTGTGAACTCCACCTGCACCAGCTACTAATCCTACTCTAGGCTCAGGTAGTCCAATCTCCGCATGGTCTGCCATGACGATAATGTCACATGCCATTGCTAATTCAAGTCCACCACCTAATGCATAGCCATTTACAGCAGCTATAATCGGCTTCCAACATTTAAATTCGGTGTCAGTTGTAATTCCACCTAAAGCAGCTGTTTGGTTTTTTTCTTTTTTTGCATTAGGATCTCCTGAAGTTAGGGCTTCTGCTTGCTCAATCCTTTCATGCCAATTTTCAGCAGTGTACTTTAGATCGTTTCCTGCACTAAAAGCCTTGTCTCCAGAACCTGTAACAATAATAATCCATGCATCGTCATCTTCGTTGAAAGTTTTAAATGCATGTGCCATTTCCGCATTAGTAGGTGGATGCAAAGCATTCATGCGTTCTGGGCGATTAATTGTTAAATAGGCAATCCGATCTTTCTTTTCGTAGGTGATAAATTCGTATTTCATATTTTCTCCTTTTCAAATTTTTGAAAATTTTTGTCAGGAAGGCAAGCATATCCTAAAAATATATTGTTGGTAAGTGTTGATTGTTATGGCTTGATTTGCTGTGTAGAATGCATTCAAAACAATATTAGATTTTATAGGTGAAATTATGAAGGTCAATGCCTCTATTGGGACTTATACTGGGAACAATTATTCTGTACAACATATTGCTGATGCTGCTGTAACTGCTGAAAAACATGGATACGATATGATTTCTTCTAATGAAACAGCTCATAATCCATATTTGCCACTAGCAATAGCAGCAGAACATACTAATGAAATTTCCTTACAGACTTCTATAGCTCTGTCATTTTCAAGAAGTCCTATGGATACAGCCTATTTGGCATGGGATCTTCAAAATCTTTCTAATGGAAGATTTATATTGGGATTAGGCACTCAAGTTAGAGGGCACATAGTGAGAAGGTTTTCAATGCCATGGAGTGCACCTGCTCCACGCACTAGAGAGTATATTACATCCCTCAAACATATTTGGGATTATTGGCAGAATGGAGGAAAGTTAGAATTTTCTGGTGATAGTTATTCATTCAATTTAATGCCTCCATTTTTTAATCCGGGACCTATTGAATTTCCGGATATTAAGGTTTCAATTGCAGCAGTTAATCCAAACATGTTGGCAGTAGCTGGCGAATTATGTGATGGAGTAATTTTACATAGTTTTAACACCATTAAATATACAGAGGAAGTAGTAATTCCTTCTTTGAAAAAAGGTGCTACAAGAGCCAATAGAAATATAGAAGATTTATCAATTTCAGGTGGCGGGTTTATAGTCGCTGCTAAAAATCAAGAAGACTTGGAAATTAAAAGAGAGAAAACAAAAGAACAAATTTCTTTTTATGCTTCTACGAGAAGCTATTCAGACATTATGAAAGTTCATGGGTGGCAAGATACTCATGAAAAACTCTACAGAATGTCTATAGATGGAGAGTGGTCTAAAATGAAATATGAAATTTCTGATGATATGTTAGATAAATTTGCTGTTATGGGAACATATGATGAAATTGCAAAAAAAATTCTTGATTCCTATGGGAAGTTTTCTGATTCTGTATCTTTTTCTATGGATATTCAGTCTCAGAAGGATGAAGATATCCTAATGCAGATTCTTCAAGATTTGAAATCTTCTTGAGTAGTTACTTCTTGGATTATTTCATGAATTTGGTTAATTGTTTCATCTAGTTTGTCAGTATGGTTAATAATTACGTGGTCAAACCAATGTGATTCTTTCATCTCATGTTCAGCTGTTTGAATTCTTTTAATTAAAGCTTCAGGTGTTTCAGTCATTCTATCTTTGAGTCTTTTTTCTAATTCCCTCAAATTAGGTGGTGATAAAAAGATGAAAATGGCATTGTCTTCATTTTTTTTAATTGTTTTTGCGCCTTGGACATCAATTTTGATTAAGACATTTTTGCCATTCCTAATTCCCTCATATACTTGATTTTTAGGGACTCCATAGTAATTTCCATATACTTCAGCATGTTCCAAAAATTCGCCTGTGGCTAGCATGTTTTCAAATTGATCTTTAGAAAGAAATATATAATCTTTGAGGTTGATTTCATTTTCTCGTTTTTGTCTAGTGGTTGCTGTAACTGTAAAATGAAAGTTCTTGAATTGGTGAGACATTTGAGAAATTACTGCGTCTTTTCCAACACCGGATGGTCCAGAAATCACAATAATTTTTGGGTTATTGTTGGTCACTTATCATGCCTTTTGAATTAAAGTTAATTCTTTCCAAAAATTAGGATATGAAACGCTAGCTGCTTCAGAGTTTTCAACTGTGGTTACTCCATCTGCAAGTAGTCCTGCAATTCCATTAGTCATAGCGATTCTATGATCCCCGTGACTATCTACCTTAGAACCTGTTAAGGCGCCTGTGCCATTAATTTCCATGCCGTCAGGCAATTCTTCAATAGAGGCTGATAATTTTTTAAGACTATCTACAGTAGCAGCAATTCTGTCGGATTCTTTAACTCTTAATTCTTCTGCATTTTTGATAATAGTTTTTCCGTCTGCGAAACAAGACGCTAATGCTAAAATTGGCAGTTCGTCAACAACTCTTGGGATGATTTCTCCGCTGATTTCTATCCCTTTTAATTTACTAGAAGAAGCAATGATATCTGCGACAGGTTCTCCTCCCTGAAAGGATTCGTTGGTTAAATGTAAATTTGCTCCCATCATTTTTAGAACTTCTATGACTCCAGTTCTAGTTGGGTTCATACCTACATTATTGATTTTGATTTTTGCATTTGGGTGACAACAAGCGGCAACAAGCCAGAAAGCGGAACCACTAGTATCACATGGAATTTGAACGTCAATACAATTCAGTTCTGTTGAACTCATAGTGATTTGAAGGCCTTCAGTTCGTATATTAGAGCCCATAGATTGCAACATTCTTTCTGTATGATCTCTAGAATTGCTTGGTTGATTAATAATCATTTCACCTTGGGCATAGAGTGATGCAATTAATAGGCATGATTTCAATTGAGCACTAGATACTGGCATAGAGTATTCAATTCCAGAAAGATTATTAGGATGAAAAGTTAAGGGTGCATAAGAATTATTGTCTCTCCCTGAAACTTTAGCGCCCATTAAATTAAGTGGTTCAATAATTCGTTTCATAGGTCTAAATCTGAGAGAATCATCACCGGTGATTACGCTATAGAATTTTTGTGCCGATAAAAGCCCTGATACTAATCTCATTGTAGTGCCACTATTACCAGCATTTAAAACATCTGTAGGTTCAATAAGTCCATTTAATCCGTTTCCGCGAATAATAAATTCTCCGTCAGACGCTCCTTCATCAATTTGTGCGCCCAGAGAATTTAGGCAATTTATCATCGATGTTCTGTCGTCACCTTCGCAAAAATTAGAAATTTTTGCGGATCCATTTCCTATTGAGTTTAAAAGGGCAGCTCTGTGTGATATTGATTTGTCACCCGGAGGAGATATCTCACCAGTAATTTTTTGGGGGGAAGAAACAGTTTGATTCATTACCTAGGATACTCCCAAGATTTTCGTAAATTTTTATCACCATGATCAGTCATTCTGCTTGCTAGTTTTGCGCCAAACATAGCACTAGCGATTGATTGAGATGAGGAAGGTAATTCTACATGTTGAGGAATATCTTCATCAATTCCTGCGAAAATTTTTCCTTTTACTTCCCAAGCATCAATTAATAAATTTAATAGATCATCTGAATTTTGGTCAATTGAGTTTCTGATTTCATATAGAGACTTAATGGTTTGGTCTAGCCAATGTATCAGAGGCTGAGAAGATGTAATTGAATTGATTTCTGTATCTATAGGGTCTCTATTTGCGAGATCTGTTTGTTTTTCAAATTCATGAGTCACAAATTTCCTCATTTCAGGCCAAGAGTCACTTTTTGAAAGAGAATTTATAATTGTTGATGAGATTATAGGCAATAGTATGTCTATTCCGGCTGTATAGCTATCGTGTTCGTGAATATCTAAAAAGTAGGGCTTACATCCTAATAGTTCTATAAATTTGATAAACCATTCAATTCCATCTTTGTCACTTTTTTCCGATTCCATTATGCAGTATCGGATTCCTTTGAACATATCAGGATTTGAATTAACTAATTCAGGGATTTCTTTTTTGATTAATGGCCTCGCAGCTATGTAACAGAAGTTTGCTGGCAGAATTTCTGTGGCCCATGTTTCTATTCTTTTTTTAGAGTGAGAAAAATCCGTAATCATACAATAGTTTTTTACCAAACTTTTTAGTTGTTCAAATTGTGATTTGATTTCAGAAATTGAAGAATCTATTACAATCAAGTTAGTATCTTCAACAGCTTTTTCCAGATTATTAGTTCCATTATCAATTACATTTAGATGTTTGTACTAATTCAGATCACATGAGATCTAACAATAAGAATCTTAATTGTTCCTACTGTAATAAATGCTTAAGAACTTTGGTAACCCTTGAAGAGCATCAATGTTTAAACGAATTTGATAATGTATTTTATATAAAAAAATATAAAAAATTAAAATCTAGTTACCTTCAACATATTAAGAAATCAAAAAAATCTACCGA
>NZWM01000001.1 GCA_002698365.1 Flavobacteriales bacterium
ACAAAAGCCGATAATCAAGATGGTGACACAAAAGCCGATAATCAAGATGGTGACACAAAAGCCAATGATAAAGATAGTGACACAAAATCCGATGATCAAGATAGTGACACAAAAGCCAATGATCAAGATAGTGACACAAAATCCGATGATCAAGATAGTGACACAAAACTATATAATTAGCCTACCACATATATTTTTAAAACGTAGAATACTACTATTAAAAAAAGTGCTGGAAGCATATTAGTCGGATTAATTTTTTTATATCCCAATAATTTGAAACCAAGAGCAATAATTAACACCCCACCAACTGAACTAATATGGTTAATTAATTCTAATGATAAAAAGTCTTTATAATAAAAAACTAGAATTGTTATTCCAGACTGAAAAATTAACATTGGAAAAATGGAGAATAAAACTCCTACACCCAAAGTTGATGCTAAAATAATTGAACTAATTCCATCCATTACCGATTTTGTATATAATATGTCCGGACTTTTACCAAGCCCTTCATCAATAGATCCAACGATAGTCATAGATCCTACACAAAAAAGAAAAAATGCAGTTAACACTCCATCCGAAAATTTATCATCCTTAACATTAATTCTCTTTTTTACATTGTCTACAAATCTGAAGATAAAATTATCTAATTGAAGAGACTCTCCGCATATACAACCACCTATAATAGATAAAAACATTAACATGAAATCCGTGCTTTTCATTGCCATACTAAATCCCAAAACAACAGTGAATAAACCCATCACAAAAAATATTTTCTTGTTTAATTCCAAACTAATAAATTGTTTAAAAAATAATCCTATAATGCTGCCTAAAAGCACCATAGCAACATTAAATAATGTTCCAAATGGAATCATACTGAAATTTATTTGTTGTCTAAACCTAATTCGTTTAATTGATCTTTATCAATTTTAGAAGGAGCATCTAGCATTACATCTCTTCCGGAATTGTTTTTTGGAAAAGGAATGAAATCTCTAATGCCCTCCTGACCTCCTAAAAGAGCACATAATCGATCAAATCCAAAAGCTATACCACCATGTGGAGGGGCTCCATATTCAAATGCCTCCATTAAAAATCCGAACTGAGCTTTTGCCTGACTTTCCGTAAATCCCAAATGTTGAAACATGAGGCTTTGTAATTCCTTGTCATGTATTCGAATACTTCCTCCACCAATTTCATTACCATTAAGTACTAAATCATATGCATTTGCTCTAATTTCTCCAGGATTACTATCAAGTTTTGATATGTGACTTGGCTTAGGAGAAGTAAATGGATGATGCATAGCATGATATCTATTAGTTTCTTCATCCCACTCTAACAAAGGGAAATCTACCACCCATAAAGGTGCAAAAATTTCAGGATTTCTAAGACCTAATAATTCTGCGACATGTAATCGTAAAGTTGAAAGTGCCTTGCGTGTTTTCCTTTCTGATCCTGCCATGATAAAAATCAAATCCCCTCTAGAAGATTTACATACATCAATCCATCTATTTAAATCTTCTTCTGAAAAAAATTTATCTACTGATGATTTCAAACTACCATCATGATTGTATTTACAATAAATTAATCCTCCACCACCTACTTGAGGGGTTTTAATAAAATCAATAATCTTATCTATTTGTTTTCTAGAAAAAGATGCGCCGCCTTTTACATTAATCCCCACCACTAACTCCGCACTATCAAAAACTGAAAAATCATTGTTTTGACACACATGATTCATTTCAACAAATCTCATATCAAATCTTATATCAGGCTTGTCAGACCCATATAGTCTAATAGCATCATCATATGTCATTTTTGGAAATTCTCCTATATTTATATTTTTTATTTCTTTTAATAAATGTCGAATAAGACCTTCAAACATGTTTAATATATCTTCCTGTTCAACAAAAGCCATTTCACAATCAATCTGTGTAAATTCTGGCTGCCTATCTGCTCTTAAATCTTCATCACGAAAACATTTTACAATTTGATAATACTTATCTATGCCGCCCACCATTAAAAGCTGCTTAAATGTTTGTGGAGACTGAGGTAAAGCATAGAACTCACCTTGATTCATTCTACTGGGCACCACAAAGTCTCTTGCCCCCTCTGGTGTTGACTTAATTAAATATGGTGTTTCCACTTCACAGAAACCATTATCATTTAAATACTTTCTTGTTTCGGAGGAAATTTTTGCTCGCAATAAAATATTGTTTTTTATTGGATTACGTCTTATATCTAAATATCTATACTTCATCCTTAATTCATCACCTCCATCTGTTTGATCTTCAATAGTAAATGGTGGAACTTTGGACTTGTTTAAAATATTCATCTCAGTAACCTCCACCTCAACATCACCTGTTAACATCTCCTTATTCACCGAAGCTCTTGCTATTACTTTACCTTTAATCTGTATTACAAATTCCCTTCCTAAATTTCGAGCCTTATGACAAAGTTCCGAATTAATGTCTAGATTAAAAACAAGTTGAGTTATTCCATATCGATCTCTTAAATCAACAAACGTCATTCCTCCCAAATCTCTAGATCTCTGAACCCATCCAGACATAATTACTTCTTGTCCAATGTGAATCCTTCTTAACTCCCCGTTGTTTATCGTTCTATACATAATTGAAAAATATTATTTGACATAAAATTACAAAAATGAACCAATTAAAGTATCTCTTATTTTGATTTTACATAAATTTACATCATATGATTAATAAAGATGAAATTTACATGAAAGAGGCTTTAAAAGAAGCAAAAAAAGCATTTGCTGAAGATGAAGTGCCAGTAGGATCTATAATTGTTTATAAAAATGCCATTATTGCTAGGGGGTATAATATGTGTGAACGATTATGTGACCCGACTGCACATGCTGAGATGCAAGTTATTACCTCCGCGTGTAATTATTTAAAATCTAAATATTTAGATGAATGTGTACTATACACTACTCTTGAGCCTTGCTCTATGTGTGCTGGAGCATTATTTTGGTCTAAAATAGGAAAAATTGTTTATGGTGCAAAAGATCCTAAACGAGGTGCTTTTTTACTGGGCCAAAATCTACTACACCCGAGAACAATCATAAAGGGTGGAATTTTAATTGGTGAATGTGCATATTTATTAACTTCTTTCTTTGAAAAAAAACGTAAATTGAAAAAAAAATAAAATAAATATGTATCCTGAAGAACTTTGTGCCCCAATGCGAGAAGAATTAACTACCGCTGGATTTATAGAATTGAAAACCGAAGATGAAGTAGATAATTTCTTTCAAAAAAAAGATGTGACATTTCTGATTTTTATAAATTCTGTATGTGGTTGTGCTGCAGGAAGTGCAAGACCAGGCGTTATTGAATCTACATTCAATAATTTAAAACCTGATTATTTTGCAACTGTATTTGCAGGTCAAGATAAAGAAGCAACACAAAAAGTACGAGAATACATGGCCCCTTATCCACCATCATCGCCATCTATAGCATTATTTAAAAATGGAGAAATTGTACATTTCATTGAAAGACATCAAATAGAGGGGAATTTAAAACATGTTATTACGCAGAATTTAAGTGAAGCATATAATAAATATTGCTAATTTTTATTTATTATCTTCGGCACCTTAATATAATCACTGTTGTGATTAGCGGACTGTTTTAACATAGACCTTTTAAATTCGGAATTTATAGCAACATCTTTTCTATAAATGTTTGTTTTCTCATGAATATGGGTAAGTGGTGCTATGCTCTCTGTGTTGACTTGGTCTAATTGCTCAATAAAATCCAACATTTTGCTGAAATCTAAAAACATATTTTTAACCTCTTTTTCAGAAAAACATAATTTTGCTAATTTTGCTAAATCTTGAATTTTTTTTTCAGTTATTTTCATATTTAATCAATGTTTTATAAATAATGTCAAATACTTTATCTTTTAATATTAAACTATCTTTTGCTGTCTTAGTTAATGTTTGAATTGGTTTATGTATAATAACTCTTAAAAGACCCAGTTTCACATTCAATTTATCCTCAGGGTATTTTCTTTTATTATCTACAAAAGTAAGTGGAATTATTGGAATTTGATTGTTAACTGCCAGTTTAAATGCTCCCAATTTAAATACTCCCAATCTAATCTCTGGCTCTGGCACTCTCCCTTCTGGGAAAACTACAATACTTATTCCGCTTTTTAACAATCTATCAGCTTTTCTATAAGCATTAACAGATGAAGAATTTTGACCTCTTTCAAAAGTAACCATAGTCTTATTATAAAACCATTCAAAAAATCGGATATTACTTACATTTTTTTTACCTAAAAACACAAATGTTCCTGGGAACGTAGCAAACAATAATATAATGTCAAACTTTGAAGTATGATTGGGGCAGATAATATATGCTGATTTTGAGTCGATATCTGACTCCTTGTATAATTTATACCAAAAACCATTTAAAAGGAGAACTAGACGACACCAATATTTACAAAAAAGATGAAATAAAGGATAAGTTTTTTCAAAAGAAACTAAAACAACGCCAACTGGAGAAAATAGAATTAATCCAAACATGACAGTGAACCACAACCACATTCGCCAAATAAAAAAAATAATTTTTTGTGTTTTCATTATAAAAATAAAATTAGAATTTAATAAATCTATTTTATGTATTTTAGATTTTTATATAAATTTAAATTATGCCTAGAATTCTAACAGGAATACAAAGCTCCGGAGAACCACACTTGGGAAATGTTTTAGGAGCAATGCTCCCCGCGATTGAAATGTCAAAACGTAATGAATCTTTTTTCTTTATTGCTGACTTACATGCTCTCACAACCATCAAAGATCGAGAAGTGCTTAAAACTAATACATTAACAACTGCAGCAGCTTGGTTAGCATGCGGATTAAATACTGAAACTAATATTTTATATAAACAATCTGATATTCCTCAGGTAACTGAGCTTATGTGGTATTTAAATTGTCTTACTCCCTACCCAATGTTAGCCAATGCTCATTCATTTAAAGATAAAGCCAAACAACTATCTGATGTTAATGCGGGCCTATTTACATATCCTGTATTAATGGCGTCAGATATAATTTTATATGATGCTGAAATTGTACCTGTAGGCAAAGACCAAACACAACATCTAGAAATAACACGAGACATTGCAAATAAATTTAATTATTTATTTGGAAACACCTTTATAATACCGGAAGCGAAAACAGATAATACTAATATGATTATTCCTGGAACAGACGGCAGAAAAATGAGTAAGTCATATAACAATACTATTAATATTTTTGCTGATGAAAAAGTACTAAAAAAACAAATAATGGGTATTGTTACTGATAGTAAAAACTTAGAAGATCCCAAAGACCCAAAAACATGCAACATCTTTCAACTATATAAATTAGTTGCATCTGACGCTCAAACGCAAAATTTAATTAGCAAATACCAGAAGGGAGGATATGGATATGGCCATGCAAAGAATGAATTATTTGAACTTATAATCAACAAATACGAAAAAATACGAAACAAATTTAAAATCTTGATGAAGGATCCAAAACATGTGGAAATACAGCTGCAAAAAGGAGCTGAAAAAGCTCAAGAGGTTGCCAACTCAGTTTTAAAAAAAGTAAAATCTAATTTAGGTTTAGTGTGAACTTAAATAATCTGCAACGCCGGCATGTGTGTCTTTCATACCATCGTCACCAGGTTTCCAATTAGCTGGACAAACCTCACCATTAGCTTCATGAAATTTTAACGCATCTAAAATTCTTAATGCTTCATCTACATTTCTACCAAGGGGCAAATTATTAACTAATTGGTGTTGAATCACACCGTCCTTATCAATTAAAAACAACCCCCTATAAGCAATCATGCTACCCGTGGCAATTAAATCACCATCCTCATTATAATCATACTCTCCATTCAAAACATCATATGCGTCAGAAATTAACTTATCTGAATCTGCAATTAATGGGTATGTAATGCCCTGAATGCCACCTTTAGATTTAGGAACCTGCAGCCAACCCCAATGGGTTTCTGCTGTATCTGTTGAACATCCAACTAATTGACAATCTCTTTTTTCAAATTCATGTAATTTATTTTGAAATGCATGAAGTTCCGAAGGACAAACAAAAGTAAAATCCTTTGGATAAAAAAATAGTATTACATATTTATTTCCTATAAATTGGTCTAAAGAAAAATTATTTACTGAATCACCTCCGTTAATAATTGCGTCGGCAGTGAAATTTGGGGCTACCCCTCCTACTAATCCCATAGTTTTATTGTTTTAAAAATTATTTATATCTAAAATAGAAAATGAATATATATATTTTTCTTCAAAGACAAAATAATTTATTGAATAATAAATTTTTCCTTTAAAATGCCATCTTCATTTATTATATGTGCACTATATAATCCTGAAGATAACGACGAAACATCAATTCTGGACTGATTACTTAAATTAGATTGATTAAGTACAATTTGTCCAACAACATTAATGATTTTTAAAGAAATTAACTTAGTAACCCCCCCCCGTATATTCAGATTTATATGATCAATAGCAGGATTGGGAAATAATGACACTGTATAATCACCATTTTCAGATATTATTACATTATCATCATCACACACTCCGTCTTCATTTTCATCATAAATACATTCACCAAAACAATCAAGTCCAAATTCAGGATATATACATGAATTATCATCTTCTGTTGCATCTGCATTATAATTACATGCATCCAAATCAACACATCCAAATACTGGCTCGTTTGTACAATTAACAAGATTTTGTGTGCCGGCATATGCAATAATTGCAGCTTTTACAGTGTCATGAAACTTCATTAATATTCCACCGCCCGAATCAAAAGACCAAGTGTGACAATAGCTCATAATAGTGCCTATTTCTGGTGCTGGACTATTATTATAATCTTCACATTCTCCTGTTACCATTTCCTCTATATTGGTGCAATTATCAATCGGACCTTCAGGCCATCCACACCATTGAGTATGCTTGGCGCCTAAATTGTGTCCTAATTCATGTGCTAAACAATAGATGTTCCAGAAAAAATAAGGTACCGGTAAACCTATGTACTCATCTACATCGATTAAATTACTACTAAAACCATAGCCATTCCAAGTGCTTCCTAGGCCATTTAAAAATGCTATCCCACCTGTTCCAGTATTATTCCTTTTAGAAAAAAGATGTGCTAAGTCTCTATCAATATTGGCAAACAATTCATTATCTAACCAATTATTTCGCATTGCAATCAACATATTTTGAGGGTCATCAATCAAACTATAATATGGATCTTCCACCTCCCATATTTGAGCAGAATTAGAAATAATCCCCAAATCTATCTCAGAAAGAAATAATTCGCTAACTACAGAAATCATTTCTAATGCCCAATCAATACTATTTTGATAATTATCAAATGTTTGAAAAGTATAATAATCTATCTCCAAAGCCAACTCTATACATCCGAAATTATTCGAACTAAGTCTATTTTCATAAATCAATTCCGCCTCCTGCTCTAGGTCATCTTGTGCACATGCAAAATCAAACGCTATCGGACTTTCATTAATATTTGTAAGAAAATACACGCTCCCGGTTTCATGAGTTTCTGTTTTAAATTTATCAATTTGATATGTTTGATCATCAATAGAAAAAACTGCTTTCACACGGGAAGTGTCAAAAATAAATACCCCCTTCAAATTATTTTCAGGACTATCAATACGATAGGTATGCATTCTCGGATGATATTGTTCAAAAACTGTTCCAGCTGAAGTATGCCTTACTGTACTGATTTCATCTGAATAAATAGCAAATTTTTGCAATTTTAAATCTACTTCCTCATCTTCAAAAAATGGAAAATGAATATTCACGTTTTCGGGATTATGGGACATAATCTTGTTCACCAAAGACCAATTAATATCTAAAAAAAACACTGGTTTATTGGCTTGAAAAGTATCTAAATGTAAATGGTTATAAATAGGCTGATCATGTTCCAATATTGTAAATAATTGTTGGGCTATTAAATTTGTTGAGAGTAGTAATGAGAAAGATAATAAAGTAATTATATTTTTCATAATAGTAAGTTTTAGATTTACTATATATAAAACAAATCATGTGCCAAACTAGCAAAGTATATATTTTTATAATTTAATAAAGTAGATATAACACTTATATTTGTTTATGGAAAAAGTTGTTTTAATTGGAGCTATTACAGCTAAAACTACCGAGTCTGAAGTAAATGAATATCTTCGTGAACTTGAGTTTCTTGCTTTTACTGCTGGAGGCGATGTGAAAAAAATTTTCAAACAGAAGATTAATCACATTAATTCAAAAACTTTCCTGGGAAAGGGGAAAATACATCAAATCCGAGATTTTATTGCAGACAATGCCATTGAAACAGCAATATTTGACGATGAACTTACACCATCCCAACAAAAAAACCTAGAAGAACACTTATGTTGTAAAATCGTAGACAGGACTAATTTAATACTTACTATTTTTGCATTAAGAGCAAAAACAGCAATAGCAAAAATTCAAGTGGAGTTAGCTCAACACCAATATTTTCTCCCGAGATTAACTAACCTGTGGACACATCTTTCAAAACAAAAAGGCGGAATTGGAATGCGTGGTCCTGGAGAAAAAGAAATTGAAACAGATCGAAGAATTATTAGACAACAAATATCCCTACTCAAAAAAAAGTTGGAAAAAATAGATAAACAAATGACAACACAAAGAAAGGGGCGCAATCAATTAGTTCGAGTTTCTTTAATAGGGTATACAAACGCTGGTAAATCAACCATTATGAATTCATTAAGCAAATCAAATGTTCTAGCTGAAGACAAATTATTTGCAACCCTTGACACTACCGTGCGTAAAGTCGTGATAAAAAATTTACCATTTTTATTGTCAGACACCGTCGGGTTTATTAGAAAACTCCCAACTCAATTAATAAAAGCATTTAAATCGACATTAGATGAAGTACATGAATCTGATTTATTGATTCATGTTATTGACATCTCTAATCCTAATTTTGAGAAACACATTGAAGCTGTACAAAAAACATTACAGGAAATAAATTGTGTGAACAAAAAACAAATTATGGTATTTAATAAAATTGATCAATATACATACATAGAAAAAGATGAGGATGATTTATCGCCAATTCAAAAAGAAAATTTATCGCTAGATTACTGGAAAAAAAGCTGGATGTCCAAAGAAAACACTAATACCATCTTCATATCCTGTTTAAAACAAACTAACACAATAACATTTAAAGAAACTTTATATACATTAATTGAAAATATTCAAAAAGAAAAGTACCCTTATAATAATTTTCTTTATTAATCACAAAACCTACAAGGAGCCTCTCTGTTAATGTGTTCAAAACTGACACTTTCATCACAAATGCCTAAAATGATCTCTCCTAATTTATCTTCAAACAATCGAAGAGTTTTCGCATCCAGCATTTTGATTTTATTAACTTGACAATATTGAATTTTAAATTTGGTTGCTCGTAAATTAATAATACCCGAAACAAGTGGCAGATTAGTAGAATTATTATGTTTATTAAAAAGCAGAGCATATAATAATAATTGTAATAATTTTGGTTTTTTTGCTATATCCGACAAATCCGATGATTGAATTTCAGAAGGCTGCACCAAACCTGTTTTATAATCAATAATTCGATATTGATTATTATATATATCTATCCTATCAATAACACCCTTAATATTGATGCAGAAGGGGGTGTTTTTTAAGATCAAAGGCTGAGGAGGTATTGCTTTCGGGTCATCAAGGAACTTAATCACAATTTTATTCCCAGCTAACACATCTTTTCTTTCTTGAGAAATAAAATTTGCGACTATTCTCTCAATAGCTTTTATTGCTAATAAATTTTTACCTCTATCAATTTCTTGAATATTATATGTTCGTAAACTTTTAGCAAGGCACTCCTGTATTTTTTTTCGCATAGCATCTAACATGCCGATTGTTAGTTCTTTATTAAGATGTGGTTCATATAATTTTTGTAAAACATGATGTATAACAAGGCCCATATTCATGTTGTCTAATTGTTTAGACTTTATAGAAAAATCTTTGATACCAAGTATTTTTTCAAAATAAAATTGCCGTTTACAGTAATTATATAAATTAATCGTACTAGCTGAAAAACCTGACAAAGAAAGATCTTTAATTTTCTGTAAAGCATAAGAATCTTTTTTAACTACTAATTCGGAATCATTGCTTTCTATTTGAAAAACATCTGAAACCAATTCCTCGGTAATAGAAATATTGTGGTTTTTTAAATTGTTAAACTCATATATTAATTGTTGTAAAAATCGACTTTTTTCTCCGGAATTAAATGACGTAGAAGATAGATCATTATTATATAATATGCTGACTAGAGAAGGTCTTTTGATTAAATTAAAAAAATGATTCGCATAAATAGCATCCGTATCCAAATAAGTTCTCATACCAAAATTAGATTTGATATCCACCGGGATAAAGCTGTTTTTTCGGCTAACTGGAGGCAAATGGCCTTCATTAGCTGATAAAATAAACACCTCATCAAAATCAATAGTTCTTGACTCTAACAAACCCATAATTTGAATTCCTTTTAATGGCTCGCCAACAAAATTTAATTTTTTGGTTTGCAGTAATCTTTTGAAAAAAATAGAAAATGTTTTTACATCTATATTTTCCTCTATAGTATTTAAGTGTTCCGAAAGGAAATTTAAGTTTTGATCTATTTCAAATAAACATTCTATTTCAACAGTTGAAGAATTGCTTGTGGTTTCAATTAAGCTTAAAAGCTTTGTGGTGACAGTTTTTAATAATGTGATTATCTGATTAGAATTATTTATATTATGTGTAAATATTAATTTTAATATATCGTCATCTTGCACAAGTAAAGAGCATAAAAAATTGTTGTCAACGTATTTTAATCCTAAGTTTTTTATGGTACATGATAGATCTCTATTATTGACATTTTTAATATTAGAAATAAGTAGTTTAAAATAAGGCTGATCTAATAGGTTAATCAAATCAGTGCTTTGAAAAAGATATTTAAAATCCGAATTTTTATTTTTTTTATTTACATATAGTGTTAAAATATCAAAATATAATGACACAAGAGGGTGGTTAAGTAAATTATAGCCCATTGTAACATTAATATTTTCAATAGCTGGCGGTAAAGACTCTAATACCGGTAATAATAAATTTTCATTAGGCAATATAATCGCTACACGGCTTATATTCTCTTCAGTATAATTTTTACTCATTAATAAATTGCCTAATAATTTAGCTTGATTAATGGTCTTTGAAGCACCCAGTATATTTATTTGCTTAGAATTATCTAAAAATTCATTTGTAGTATCAGAAAAATGTGCCGGCCATTTTTTTTTATATTGTCTCAGGAATTTTCCTGATTCTTGTTGAATATTAGATGTAAAGTATTGATCAGCATCCCAATATATACTACATAAATCTTTCTTCAACAAATAATCTATGATGTTCTCCTGGGCCTTTGTTAAAGCATCTATTCCAATAAACACGAGTTTTTTACAACCAAAATTACTCATCCATTTGTCAATAATTTCCGGTGAACCCGACAACTGTCTCTGTGCCAAACCCGAGTAAAGTGATTTGGTGCGTAATAATTCAGATGTTAGTTTTTGATATAACAACTTAATGTCATCAAAAAATAATAAATAATCATTGATGTGTTCACTAGCTTCATTCACATCTAAATCCCAAGATTCTAATCTCTTTATATCAGACAAAACAGAAAACAATGCATGCTGGTCCGCACAAGATTTGTCGATTTCATTAAAATCTTCTAATAAAACTGAGGCCCACTTGAAGCACTGGTCAATAGACTGAGGATTTTTAAGTGTGGCTTTATATAATGTATAAAAAGTAAAAAATAATTCTAGATTACTTATCTGTGAAAATCCTCCAATCTTAAATACTATATCTTCAATAGAATAAAATTTTGGCAACCAAATAGGCTGACCAATCAACTTAGATAATGCTTTAATAAAAAAAATATGCGCACGTCTTGATGGAAAAACAATTACAATATTAGATAAATCATCACCATAATCTAAAAAGAGCTTTTCAGCTATTTTTTCTAAAAATCTTTTTTTATTCTTTGTCATATTTTTTCTACATCTACTTTATTCTTTGATTTAGTTAAATAAACCAAATACTTCTCTACCTTTTGAAATCCCATTTCTAATAATACTTTTTCGTATTTCTGCATTTGAATATAATCTGATTTTCGTTGTTCCCCGGTTTTATAATCAATTAAACTAACTAGTTCTTTTGAGTGCAAAATCACTCTGTCTGGTCGAAAAACCTCTCCACTTTTTGATAAAATATTATATTCTGAAAAAACCTTTACATCACTCTTAAACAAATGCTTTATTTGAGGGTGATTTAAAACATTATTAATTTGTATATTAATTTGACTGAAACCATCGGCGCTCAAAAGACCTTTTTTCATATACTTATCGATAACCTCGCAAACATCTGACTGCACATTAATGTCTGACATTATATCATGTATTAGATTTCCTCTGTTAATGGAGTATTGTTTTTTTATATCTTTATTAAAAAGATAATTTTTTTTAATTTTTAATCGATTACGCCAACTATGAGAAATAAACTGCGTAGATCGTGCCGTTTCTTCATGAATCTCACTGACATTTTTTTTTGTTTTTTCACCAAGAAAAAATGAAGTGTCGTCTTTTACTATGGCATCTAATTTAGAAGGAAAACCAAAATAATCAGTAAAATACTTATAGGTGTTACCTCTTCTAAAATCTGAATTTGGATAAATGTACATCCTATCTTCCGCTCTTGTTAAAGCAACATATAGTAAATTAATATTGTCAAGAATAATTTTTCTTTTATGTTGGGTATATTGGTCTGGAAATGGCGGTGGCCATTTTTCAAATTCTTTTTTTATTGGTAACAATGTGATACTACTTGATTTGGAGGAAGAAAAATCCGGAACTGAAAACCACTTATTCTCATGTCCTAAATCCTCCTTCCAATTTGCAAAAGGAAAAATAACAATCGGAAATTCTAAGCCTTTTGCTTTATGTATAGTAATTATTTCAACAGCATCAATTCCTGCTGGGATGACAATTGAAAGAGATTCCCTTTTTAATTCCCAGAAAAATAAAAATTCACGAAGAGAATTACTTTTCTGGGTGGAAAACTCTAAAACAAAATCTAGAAAAAACGTAACAAACAAATTGTTCTCAATTTCCAATTTAAAATCCCGAATTATTTTTTCAACTAATTCATATAAATTTGAATTTATGTAACTTTCAAGTGAATAATGAAAGCCAAAAGCATTTAATGCAGCTTGGAATTCTACAAAAGATATTTGTGAAAAATAACTTAATCTTTCACTAATATTATCAGGTTCTACTTTTATAAGTTTATTGAGAAATAAATACTCTACAACTCGAATTCGACTTAATATATCATCTTGATTAAAAGTAATTTGCAAAACGTTCACTAAAAATTGAATAGTTTTAGATTTATTTAGCAATAAAGCTTCAGAAGAAATGACTGGAACACCTTTTTCCGCTAAGTATGTGGCGCAATATGTAATCTCACTGTTTTTTCGGGTCAAAATAAAAATATCTGAAAAATTATAATTGTCTTTTTTCACTTCTATTATAGTTTCATATACTTTTTGTAGCGTATTTTCCAAAATTGTGTTATCCTCATCTGCCTCTATTATAGTGATGTCCACATAACCCTCTTTTTTTAGGTGAATGTTTTGAGAAAGAGAATTATATAAACTACTATAGCTACCAGACAATTTATGAGATAAAAAAGAAAAAAATTCATTGTTAAATTTCACTATATTTTTTCCACTCCTATAGTTTATATCTAATGAATGGATATTCGGAGAAAAAATTTTAAGTTCATGAGTGCTTTTTTCATTACATAATGTTATAAATTGCTCTACTTCTCCGCCTCGCCATCTATAAATAGATTGTTTGCCATCTCCAACTATTAAACAAGATCCGATTGATGCTAATGCATTCTCAATTAACGGCAATAAATTTTGCCACTGAATTATAGAGGTGTCTTGAAATTCATCAATAAAATGATGATCGTATCTATTGCCAATTTTTTCATATATGAAAGGAGCAGAAGTGTTAGTTAAAAAATGTCGAATAATTTGATTAAACTCTGATATATGGACGATATTATTATCTTTTTTATTAGCTTCTATTTTTTGACTAATTCTACTTAAAACCGAAACAAAAAACAATGAATTATAATATTCTCTATAGAACAGATAATGTGAATAATTTAAATTTAAAAAATTTAAATAACTCTGCATTTTATTTGATAATTCTGGAACAACCTCATCAACTTGATTTCTGATTATATTATCAGCATTTTTTGCGCACCAAATATTACTTTGAATTGATTTATATAACCTGGATGTGTCTTCGATGTATAATTGTTTATAGTTTTTATTTTCAATCTTTTTCAGATACTGAGGTAAAGATTTGTATATAAATGCGTCATCAGGTATGCCTTTTATTATATGCTTTATTTTATTGTAATAATTAATTGTATTTTTTTCAAATGATTGAATCTGTTTTAATAGTATCTTTTGCTGTGTTTGGATTTGTCTAACATCTACAATTTCATTTAAAACCAGGAAAATTCTATCCTTAAATAATTCCTCTCCAAATTCTAATAAATCATTTTCAATATCCCAATACTTCTCTTGGTGGGTTTTATGTTCCGAAAATTTAATTAGTATTTCTGTCAGAGATTTGTCTGAACCCGCTTCATCTAATAAAGAAAGAACAGCGTCTTGAATTAATTTTTTCGAATCCATTTCCACTTCAAAGTTAGCAGGCAAATCTAATTCATAACTAAAGTTTCGTATAACTTTATGTATAAACTTATCTATTGTAGAAACTGAAAATAAACTGTAATAATGAATTATGTCAGATAATGCTTTTTTAGATTTTTCTATTAACTGAGCATCAGTATAATTAAGCTCGTTTTTTAATGCAAAATAAAAATCTATTTTTTCTCCTTTTGAAAAACTAAATAATGTAGACATTATTCTTTTTTTCATCTCTGATGCAGCCTTATTAGTAAAAGTTATAGCTAAGAGAGGTTTATGTGAAACCCTTGACTTACTAGAAATACATTTTTTAATATATTCCTTAACCAAAGTATACGTCTTGCCAGAACCAGCGGAGGCTTTATATATATTAAACTGTGACACCTAAATTATAAGACGGATGATTCTATTAATAAATAATGTATTCTTTTTGAACTGAACCATCTTTATATACATTAAACACTAATCCTCTTTGATTAGGACTAGAAGGTCTTCCTAGCATATCTAATTGATATAGCAACTCTTTTGAATTCTTAAATTCATTTACTGCTGATGCCGGTGCACAGTCTATATTATTATATAGAAAATCTGAAACAAAAGATTTTACTTGATTCATTTTACTACTAGATGCATCCCAGGGGCAGTGAGGATCATTAGGAAAAGTTAATAATTCTGTAATTAATCCTAAGCTTTCCATTTCAGGGTGCAATGCGCCACCTCCACATAGTTGATCATAATTTGAATTATTTTGAAACCCATTACAGTCATATGGAACCACACCATCTGCATCACCATGACAAAAAACAGAAGGCACATCATTTAAGTCTAAATATTCTGACCTATGCAATGCTCCAGCTAGACTAATGGCACCCGCAAGCTCAGAAGAATATCCAGCATTACCACTATCCCCCTCAATTCCACCATCAAAAGAGTTAATAATATTTGCTGCCATAGTTGCCCGATTTGCATCTAGTGGCTCAATAAATTCTTCTAAACTTCCTACATGTGCAGCATGTAAAAACAAAACACCTCCAGCAGAATTTCCACCTCCCCAAATTTGATTTTGATCTATCCCAAAACTATTTCCATTTTCTGCTACATCTTTCCTAAAATATCTAATAGCTGCTTTTCCATCAGTAACAGCATTCAAAACAACTTCATATGCACTTTGTGTGTCTGTGTAGTAAGTAAATTGGTTCCATAATCCAACTATGTCAACAGCTAATCGATAATTAATTGATGCTGTTACATAACCTTTTTTAGCGAAACTTTCACATAGCTCTACCATAGAAGGATTAGTCTTACTACCAAATATAAAAGTTCCACCATGAGCAAAAATTAACAAAGGTCGATTACTACAAACATCCCCAACAGGGGTATATATATCCATTTGTAAATTATGTACATCTGAATATGTTACTGTTTCAACATTAACATCTGAAAATATTTCTGTAGCATAACGATTATCACAATCACAATCGACTATTTGAGCGGATAGTTGAAGAATTGAAAATAAGGTAAAAAGTAAAAGAGTAGAATAATGTTTCATAGATAAAAGGGTTTTTATTTTTTAATTTCTTTTTTAATTTCTTTTTTTAATATATAGTGTTCAACAAGATACGAATTATGTGAAGTACTATAAGAGCTAATTGTTTTCCAGCCTTCATTACCCATATAATTTAAGGCATCAATAATGGAATTATATTTTTTTAATTGACTTTCCGTTAAAGTTTGTATTTTTTGATCTAACCACAAACTATCTCTATTACCATAATTAACACTTATTGTGTGTGTAGTTCCCAAAAATTTCTTAGTAGATATTAAATCACAAAACACTTCTATTTTATCATTTTCATAAACCACTTTTTTAATCTTTTCTAGTGATATTGTCTTGGTTTGTTTCCCAACAGAATCAATATAAAAGTACTTTATGAAATTTTCATCATGATTCATGATTCGAACAGAAGAGATAATTGTATCAGTAGTATATATTGTATCGCTTTGAGAAAAAGTAAAACTTGTAATAAAAAAAATAAAAAACAGAGTCCATTTTGCTTTTTTAAATTTATTTAACATAATACACTATATTCTTTTTTAAAAAGAGCAGTTTTCTGTATTTACTTTACAACATTCATTGTGTTAGTCACTGTGAATCCTGCTGCCGTCATACGTACAAAATACGTTCCTGGAGCTACATCCTCCGAACTAAACTCTAACATA
>NZWM01000002.1 GCA_002698365.1 Flavobacteriales bacterium
ATCCAGTATCGCCCACTTCTTAAAATCCCTATGTGTTTCTTAGGGATTTTTCATATAAGGACCATTAACTCAGTTGGTTTAGAGTGTTACCTTGACAGGGTAGAAGTCACTGGTTCGAATCCAGTATGGTCCACCAAGAATAAACCCACTCGAATGAGTGGGTTTATTAATAAATCACTTTTATTTTTTTATACACTCTAATGCATCCATTGCTCTTTCTGCTACTTCTTCTCTGGTAAGAGTAGCAGAGTATTCTTCACATATTCTTCGCAGAGACTTATCATAATCAGGTTTGCCAGCTTTCATTGTGTTTTTAGCACATTCACATGCAGTTGGCGTACTTGATCTAGTGTTTGAAGATTTTTCACTAATACAGCTATTTAAGAAAAAGAGAATAAGTAGTGAAAAAACGTATTTCATGATTTTTTTTATTGTTTAATACTCTACAATATACTAAAAAATCAATAATTTTTTTAGTATCATCGTTCTGGCAATATTAAGAATTTTGCTTGTAATTGATCTTTTCATTCTTTCACATTATATCAATGATATATCATAAAAAATCATATTATAAACTATTAATTTTTTCATGTATTATAATAAAAACTTCACTTAAGTGGGGTTTTTATTATAATATATTTTATTTTGGTGTCATTGATTAAAATCTATTATGAAAATGACGAAATATAAATTTGTTTTAGTTCTCCTTTTTAGTCCTCTTTTTATTTTTCCCCAAAATAATAATCTAGTTGAAAATATATCTAAAATCCCTAATGATGTTAAATGGGTAGTTACATCTTCAGAGTATGAGCTTTTATGTGAACAAATATATAGAACAGCTTGGCTTTCTATGAAACATAAATTAAAGATTATGGATAATCCAGTAATTATTATGGATTTAGATGAGACGGTGCTCAATAATTCGGAGTATCAAATCAATTTATTTATGGAAGGTGAAGAATATAAATCTAATACTTGGAATCGATTTGTTAAAAAAGAAATATCAACATTAGTTCCTGGTGCAAAAGATTTTATTGAAAAGTATAAGAAAAATACAAATGCAAAAATCATTTACATCAGTAATAGAGATGCTTCTACATTAGCAGCGACAAAAAATAATATGAAAACATTAGGTATCTATCGTGAAGAAGATGTTTTTCTATTGAAAAAAGATAAAGATGATTCTAAAGTAATAAGAAGAGAGGAGGTTTTTTCTGGAACTGGCAGAATGAAAACATATGGATCACAAAAAATAATTGCATATTTTGGTGATGCAGCTGGTGATTTTCCAAATGATGAAAAATATGAATTTGGAATTAATAAGTTTATTTTTCCAAACCCAATGTATGGTGAGTGGGATTAAATTGTTCTTTGACTAATGAATCACTATTTATATTAAATATATATCTTTATATATATAAAATTTTACTATGGAAAAACAAACAAATTTATCTCCGCTGCATTGTATATTTTTTATTTATCAAAGTTTTGCATATACAACAGATGGTGTGCTGGCAGAAGAGGAAAAAAAAATGATTGGTAACGCCATGTTTAGATGGACGGGGTCAGATGAAAAACAGACAAATACTATTATACAAGAGACTTTAACTTGGGGACAGCAAAACATAAAAACCATTAAAGAACAAGTTGAGGCAATGATGTCGATGATAGAATTTCTAAAAACTCAAGAAAGTTTTGATTTGAAAAAAAGAGAATATTTTTTAATGGATATTAGGAATATTGCTCGCTCTGATGGCAAGTTTTTAGATGCTGAGAAAAAGTGGCATGATATGATGTCAAAACAATTAGGGGTAGAAATTAAAATTTCAGCAGAAACAGATGACTCGATAAAGGAATCTCTTGAGAAAGTTGAAAAAAGAAAAATAGGATTTAGACGTTAGTATTGTTTAGCTTAATCTTGCTTTAATACATTCTTCAAGACTACGATATATAAATTTAAAGCCTGTGCTTTCTATTTTTTTTGTTGACAAACTAGTATTATTCAGCAATAATGATTTTTTTTCAGGTAAAAAAAACTCAATTACATTTTTTGGTATCTTGAACAAGATTGAGTTTTTAAATTTAATTTGTTGCACTGTTTTTATAAAATTATTATAAGATATTTTTTCAGGTGCTGCAAGGTTAAATACTCCCTCTACAGTTTTATTTTGTATTGTGAATTCAATAAATTTAGCAACGTCTTCAATGTCTATCCAAGGAAAACTTTGAGAGCCATCACCAAAAATAAGACCGGTTTTAAATCTGAAGCCCAAACAAGTTTTTTGGAGGATTCCACTATGTTTATCCATGATTAAACTGAGTCGTAATTTTATAACACGCGTTTTTATTAACTGAAAATTATCAGCGGCTTTTTCCCACTCAAGACATAGTCGTGCCATCCAGTCGTTACCAGCTTTATCCTGTTCTTGTTGAATGCCTTTAGCTTCAAAGCCATAATACCCCATTGCAGATGCACTAATAAATGATAGTGGTTTAATATTGTTTTTTTTGCATTCTTTGTATAGCAGATTGCTTGTTTCCACTCTACTGTTGAACATTTTTTGTTTGTTTTTTGACGTCCAACTATTTGTAATGTTAAAGCCAGCAAGATGAATAATATGTGCTGTGTTTTTTAATGCTTCTGGATCAATATAATTTTTATTAGAGTCCCAATAAAATATATTATTTGAAACTTGCTTTTTATTACTAGTTAGGAAAGTAATTTCATAAATGGAAGGGTCTAATCTTTTTGCTAATGTCTTTGCCACATTTCCATTAAGCCCAGTAATTAACACTTTTTTTTTCACTTAATTAATCAGAATTTTTTCTGTATAAACAAAATCTTTGTTTTTGATTCGAAGATTATATATGCCACTATTAAATTTTTTTAATGGAATCTTGTTTTCTAAATGGTTACTGTGATGGTCTATTATTTGTTTCCCCACAATATCAAATATTTCAATATGATATACATCTTGATCTTGAAAATTAATAATTAGGTTATTTTGTGTCTCGATATAAATATTTGGCTTTAAAAATTCATTGATATTTGAATAGTCGCAACTATCTGTCACAGTAATTTCAATAGAATCTCCATAGTCTGTGCACTCATTCATAAATGTATTGAATTCATATATTCCTTCAGCTTTAAAAATTAGGCTTATTTCACTCCACCCAGGTAATTCTTCTGAATCTGTAATGTTGATGCACCAATCACCATTACAATTTCCTGATTCATATTCTCCAAGTATACCTCCATTTTCACTCCAGCTTAAATTAGAGGTATTAGTTTCTATCCATAGATTAAAAATTTGAACACACTCTGGAAGGTTATTTATGTTCATTATTTCCAGCTGAGTATTATATGTTTCTGCAGCATTTTCAAAAATTGGCCCATCTTCATCATAATTAGTGATTACCTGTAATTCTTCCAGCTCAATATTTTCAATTTCAAAATTCAGTGTGTCAATACAAATAGTATCGCTAATTACTACAGAGTAAGATCCAGCTGAGAGGTTAAATATATCTTGAGTAGTGTCTCCAGTATTCCATAAATAGTTGTGCAAACTATCTGATGGGTTAACAATCAGGTCAATAAAACCATTATTATTATATATACATTCATTTTGTATATATATATCGTCTATTAATTGTCCTTCTGGCACTATAATTTCTTCTTGTATTTCACATCCATCTGGATGAATAATGGTTGCTGTATATGTTCCAGCACCAATATTGGTCAAGAATTTATATGTTTCTTCTGCACTACTACCATCTCCTTGCGCAATTGTATCTCCATTTAATTCCCAAATAAATTGACAGAAGCTTGTGTTGCAATCACAGCCTGTAGAATTAAAATACGCTAACCCATTATTCCCATTAGGGCATGTTGGCGCTTGAGAAAAAGATGTTATGCCATATTCATTCACTTCTCTACTTATAACATCACATGCTCCAGTTGCATCAGTAACTAAAACAGAGTATAATCCTGGGGTTAAATTTTCAAGATCTTCGGTTGTTTCCCCATTAGACCATAGATAGTTATATGGTGCAGTGCCAGCTGAAACATATAAGTTAATCATTCCATTATTTTCACCAGGACATGCTTGGCTAGGAAAAGCAAACAAACCCAATTCTCCATCACACCCATTATTATAATGTCCATCAAAATTAGTTCCCATATAGCTACCCCAAGCCACCTCACTTTCTGGTAATGTAAAAGATGTAGATATTCTCATGGTATTAATACCATTTTCATAAAATGTTCCATCTCCAAATGGATCTAAACTATCGGCTTGCATGGAGCAAATAATATCTAGTAGTCCATTGTTGTCAATATCAGTGATTTGAGGTGTTGAAGCTACATTCCCTCCAGGAATGGGACCAATTATGCTTTGTTGAGTGTTTTCCGAAAAGTTAATTAGTATTAATTCATTTTCAAAATACGTACCATTGTTATTAATCACGGAAATTAAAACTTCGTCATTACCATCTACATTTGAGTCAAATGCAATGGGCGTGCAAAAATTAATCATTCCTAGGCTATCTGACCATAGCATATTTCCTGTTTCTCCGTCTAATAGTATTTGATAATAGTCATCATATGCGGACATGCTGCCACTATAAATAGTGGCAAATACATCTATATTATTATCTGTACTAGAAAACTTTCCTAATATTGGTGCGGCCGAAGATTCTGTGTTTTCGATTTCATATTGCCATAATATATTGAAATTTGAGCCATCTATTGCAGTAACTTTGCCATCAAAACCTTGTGTAATGATGTCTAGAACTTCGTCTCCATTTACATCACCTATTGCAGGCGGAGCTATATGTCCAAGTTCAGAATTAGGTATTAATGGAGTCGCATCGCTAATATCTTCATTTAATAAATCTGTTAAGTTTGTTGCCCAAAGATTTCCTTCAATGCTTTCACCCCCTGTTCCAAATAAAATAGTATAATTAGAATCTCCATTTAAATCACATATAACGGGTGACATATATGTTTCATTTTCATCCGGAACAATTGCTGTTTTAAACGGTATTCCGGTCATTCCGTCAATAATCATAATATGTCCAGGAGGTCTATCTAATTCAGAAAAATCTAATGAATGGTCACCACCATTTGCAACCAAAATATCAGGGTAGCTATCTCCATTTTGATCTGAAATAATTTGTGATGTGTAAAAATTGAACCATCCTTCATCATTTGGATTTATTGCTTCATTAGTCCAAAATTCCCAAATCGTTTCACCTGTATATCCATTTATTAGTCTTAATTCAGCATCCCGTCCACCAATAATAACATCATCTATTCCATCATCAGTATAGTCAAAAAACTGAGGACTAGTAAACATTTCATTTCGTGTTTCTACCTGCCATAATGCAGTCCCGTCATTCCCATTAATTGCAATCACTCCATATGGTGTGGGATATCCGTCGACTCCACCCCCCAGAATAATATCATCAACACCATCATTGTTTAGATCACATGATCTTGGTGAAGAATAACTTCTTATTAATGGTGTGTTTTTTGTCCAGTTTATTTCCTGTGCAAGTATTTGAAATGATAGTAAAAACAAAATAATTATTCTCATAACACAAAGATAGTAGTTTTTACTGATTAAAACATGAACTCAATTTATTATATTAGCGCTCAATTATAATTTCGTATTATGGATATCATTAAAAAAAAAATAGATGTTAATACATTAAAGTTAACAGCTAATGTAAAAGAAGGTGATTATGTTTCTGTTGTAGAAAATGCCCTTTTAGATTACCGAAAAAAAATGACTTTACCCGGATTTAGAGCAGGTAAGGTTCCAATGAGTCTTGTGAAAAAAAAATATGAATTAGCAATTAGAGTTGAGGAAATTAATAAACTATTATCTAGTTCTATTCAGACATATATATCAGATCAAAAAATGTCGATTCTAGGAAATCCGCTTCCCATTGAAACTAAAATTGATTTTCTTAATGAAACCGACTATCAATTTGAATTTGAAATAGGTTTGCAGCCAAAAATCGACTTAAGTTCTGCTGAAAAACTAAAATCAGATTATTGGCTAATAAAACCAGAAAAGAAAGAGATCGAGGAGTACACATTATCATTACAAAAAAGATATGGGAGTGTACAATCTTTTGATAAGATTGATCAGGGGGATATGTTAAGTGTTGTATTAAAAGAGTTAGAATCTGACAATAATCCAAAGGTTGATGGTGTTGTAAGTGAAACATCTATATTGGTGGATAAAATTGAAGATAAAAAAATTAGAAATCAATTTTTTAAACTTAAAAAATCAGAGACAATAATTTTGGATTTACATAAGACGTTTGTTAATGAAGCAGATGTACTTTCAATGTTAAAAATTTCAAAAGAAAAATTTAATCAAATAAATTCAAGTTTTAGTTGCACAATCAAAGACATAACCCGTTTAATACCTGCAAAAATAAACTCAGAACTATTCAAAAAAGTATATCCTGATCAAGTGATTAAAAACTTAAAGGAGTTTCAGGCTGCTATTAAAACGGAATTAATTGATAGATATGTAATAGAATCAGATAGAAAATTTTTTAATGATAGTTCTCAAATTTTCCTTGATAAAATAAAAATTGATTTTCCAGAAAAATTTTTGAAAAAATGGTTAAAAACAAATATTAAAAAACAATTTACAGAAGAAGAATTTGAAAAAGAGTATCAAAACTATCTAAAATATTTGTCTTGGCAATTAATTGAAAATACTATATGTATTGAAAACAATATAAAAGTCACCGATGATAAATTAAAAGATTTTGCTAAAAAAAATGTTTTGCAACAAATGAAAAACTATGGTTCTGTCAATTTAGGTGATAAAGAAATTGATGGAATTGTTACTAATATTTTAAAGAATGAGAAAGAGGCCGAAAAAATGATGAATGAAGTCATTTTAATTGAGCTAGTAGCTTATTTTAAAAGCAAAATGAAAGTTAGTAAAAAGAGTACTACTTTAAATGAATTTATTAAATTAGCTAATCAGCAAGTCTAATATTTAATTTGAAACAAAATGAATAGTTCAAAAGAATTTAAAAAATATGCAAACAAACACCTTGGTGTAAATAGTATGACTTTACACAATTATACATCAGCATATGGGAATTATATCAATCCAACAATTACAGAAGAAATAACTGAAAATAGAAGACAAGTTACCATGGATGTTTTTTCTCGTCTTATGCAAGATAGAATTATTTTTTTAGGTGTGCCTATTAATGATACGGTCGCAAATATCATTCAAGCTCAATTATTATTTTTAGAGTCTACTGGTCCAAAGGAAGATATTGAAATTTATTTAAATAGTCCAGGAGGCCAAGTGTATGCAGGTTTAGGCATATATGATACTATTCAGTTTATTTCTTCAAATGTTTCAACTATCTGTACAGGAATGGCAGCTTCTATGGGAGCAGTATTGCTATGTGCTGGCGAAAACGGCAAAAGATCAGCTCTGCAACATTCTAGAGTTATGATACATCAGCCTCTTGGTGGGACACAAGGTCAAGCTTCAGACATCCAAATTGTAGCTAGAGAAATTGATAAATTAAAAAAGGAATTGTATGAGATTATTGCTAAGCATTCTAATAAATCTTATGATGAAGTTTGTCGAGATGGTGATAGAGATTTTTGGATGGATTCTAAAGAAGCATTAGCATATGGTATGATTGATGAAATACTAAAGCCTGATTCTAAAAAATAAAGACTTGAATGAATAAGAGCAAGATTCAGATTTGTGCTTTTTGTGATAAGGAAAAGGCAGATGTCAATGTTTTAATTGCTGGTAATACAGCTCATATTTGTGATGTTTGCATTCGTCAGGCTCATAATATTCTGAAAGAAAGTTATCGAGATAATGTTAATACAAAATTAAAACATGATTTAAATCTCTTAAAGCCAAAAGAAATCACAAAGTATCTGGACCAGTATATTATTGGTCAGAGTCATGCTAAAAAAATTTTATCGGTAGCTGTATATAATCATTATAAAAGACTTATTTATAATTCTGAAAAATCAGAAGTGGAAATAGATAAATCAAATATTTTAATTGTAGGTGATACTGGAACAGGAAAAACATTATTTGCTCGGGTTATTGCTAAAATGTTAAATGTGCCTTTTTGTATTGTGGATGCCACTTCTATGACTCAGGCTGGTTATGTTGGAGAGGATGTTGAATCTTTACTTACCAGACTTTTACAGGTTGCAGATTATAATGTTGATTCTGCAGAAAAAGGGATTGTGTTTATTGATGAAATTGATAAAATTTCTAGAAAAGACGATAATCCTTCAATTACTAGAGATGTTTCTGGTGAGGGAGTACAGCAAGCACTATTAAAATTAATGGAAGGAACAGTGGTTAATGTTCCCCCTCAAGGAGGTAGAAAACATCCAGATCAAAAATACATTCAATTAAATACGAAAAATATTCTATTTATATGTGGTGGAGCATTTTCAGGTATTCAGCATATCATTAATAGTAGAATAGGTAAGCTGTCTTTAGGATTTTCTCGTAAAAAAAACATTGAAAAAACAAAAATGGATTTAAAATATCTTTTACCTACAGATATTACAAAATATGGTTTAATTCCAGAGATGGTTGGTAGATTACCAGTGTTAACTTATTTAAGTCCATTAGATAAAGATGTTTTGTTACGAATTTTAACCGAGCCAAAAAATTCAGTGCTTAAACAATATCAGGAATTGTTTTTAATGGATAATATAAAATTAAAAGTTAATTCAAAAGCATGTCAGTTAATAGTAGATTGTGCTTATGATTTTAAATTAGGTGCTAGAGGATTGCGATCGATTTGTGAGCAATTATTTTTAGATGCTTTATATGAAATGCCAAGTCTGCAAGGTGTTGAAAAAGAATTTGTTGTGGATGGTGACTATGTAAGAAAAAAAATAAATAATATTGACTTAAACCATTTGAAAAAAGCTGGTTAGTTTACTTTTTTAAATATTAAAAATGTAAAGCTGAATTTATGTTTTTTGTCTTTTTTGTGGAATTTCGAATTTATTTTTTTCCATTTTTTTAGATTTATTTTTGGAAAAAAAGTGTCGCCCTCAATACTAGCATGAATTCGTGTTAAGTAAATTAAATCTACTAGATTTTTATCCAGAGCATATTTATATACCTTGCCACCACCAATAATAAAAATATTTTCTTTTTTTTCTAATTTTGCTAATTCGATCGCCTTTTCTAGACTATTGGCAATCACACAATTTGGTGCATGAAATTCAGTTTTTTTTGTTAGAATAATATTTACACGATCTTTTAGAGGTCTATATTTTTTTGGAATAGATAAATAGTTATTTCTGCCCATAATAACTACACTATTTATGGTGGTTTCTTTAAAATAATTCATGTCATCTGGCAAGTGCCATGGCAAATCATTTTGGACGCCAATGACATTGTTTTCAGATGCTGCTACTATTAATTTTATTTTCAATTTTTTTCTTTTAAACGGCAATTGGGGCTTTTATATGTGGATGTGGGTCATATTCACATAATTCAAAATCACTATATATAAAGTTAAAAATATTTTTTCTTGATTTTATTTTCATAATAGGACTTTTTTTCGGCGTTCTAGATAATTGAAGTTTAGCTTGTTCAAGGTGATTTAAATATAAATGAGCATCTCCTAAAGTGTGTATAAATTCTCCCGGTTGTAAATTACATACTTCTGCAATCATCATAATTAATAATGAATATGATGCAATATTAAATGGGACGCCTAAAAAAATATCAGCACTTCTTTGATAAAGTTGACAGGATAGTTTATTGTTTTCAACATAAAATTGAAAGAAAGAATGACAGGGTGGGAGTGCCATGTTTTTTATTTCTCCTACATTCCAAGCACTTACTATTAGTCGTCTAGAATTAGGATTTGTTTTTATGTCATGTATTAGATTTTGTATTTGATCAATTTTTTCTCCACTTTGATTTGTCCAAGATCTCCATTGTGAGCCATATACTGGTCCAAGATTGCCATGTTCATCAGCCCAGTCATCCCATATTTTTACATTATTTTCTTTTAGATATTTTATGTTTGTTTCACCCTTTAAAAACCAAAGTAATTCATGGATTATCGATTTTAAATGTATTTTTTTTGTTGTAACAAGAGGAAAAGATTTTGTTAAATCGTACCTACTTTGATAACCAAAAACACTTATTGTTCCTGTTCCTGTTCTATCAGTTTTTTTTGTGCCATGTTTAAGCACATGATCCATAAGTTTCAAGTATTCTCTCATATTAATATTCCAACTATTACTGCGGTTAATAATGATGCTATAGTACCTGCTATTAGTGCTTTGATACCTAGTTTTGATAAATCTGTTCTTCTTTCTGGTGCAATTGCTCCAATGCCTCCAATTTGAATCCCAATTGATAAAAAATTGGCAAAACCACATAGAAAATATGTTGCCATGACAATAGTTTTTTCTTGTAAAAGATAAAGATTTTCATCTATCACTGAACACATGTTCATCATTCCACCTAATGAATTATATGCAATAAATTCATTAGCTACAGTCTTTTCTCCTAGTAATTGGCCTGCAAGTAATATGTCTTGAGAAGGAATACCAATTAACCATGCAATTGGTGCAAATAAATAACCAAAAACCATTTCTAATGATAGTTGTGTATAGTTGCCGTTATTTTCAATTAAGATTTTATTTAATCCTGAAGTATCTCCAATTAAATTAAGTAGTTCATTCATTAGTGCGATGAATGCAATAAAAACTAAGATCATTGCTCCTACATTAACAGCCAATTTAACTCCCTGAATGGTGCCTAAAGCAATTGCATCAAAGCCATTTGAGCCTAAGGTGTTTTTGTCACTTATTTCCATTTTTTCATTGATCTTTTTAGTTTCAGGAATTAGTATTTTACATGCTACAATTGCAGCAGGGGCTGACATAACTGATGCGGCTAATAAATGTGGTGCGAACTCTTCTCCTAGCATAGCTGTAAAGGCAATGAAAACACCACCTGCAATTGTCGCCATTCCACCTCCCATAAGGCATAATAATTCGGATTCTGTCATTTTTGAAATGTATGGCTTAATTAATAATGGTGATTCAGTTTGACCTAGAAATATATTACCTGATGCCGCTAAACTTTCTGCCCCAGAAAGATTCATGGTTTTTTTCATGATGATAGCAAAAAAATATACAATTTTTTGCAGTATTCCCAAGTAGAATAATAGACTAGTTAATGCTGAAAAAAAAACGATTGTTGGTAGGATCTGAAATGCAAATATTGCTCCAAAAGATGTGTCACTAACTAATTTTTCTCCAAATAAAAAAATAGCCCCAGATTTAGTAAATTCTAGTATGGCAAGAAACACATTACTAATTCCTTGAAATATACTTTCAACAAAAGGAACTTTCAAAATTAATATTGCAAATATCATTTGAATTAATAGCCCTTTTATGACTATCTTCCAATTTATATCTTTTCTAGACCCAGAAAAGACATAACATACTGAAAAAAGTGCTATTATTCCAATTAGTCCTCTTATAATTGTTTCTAAATTAGTCATCTATTTTTTTTATTTGATCTCGGATTTTTGCAGCTAATTCATAGTCTTCATTTTGTATTGCAATAGCTAATTTTTCTTTTAGTTCTTCTTTGTTTTTCTCTGTTGATTTTTCTGTCTTTTCTTTAGAAATTTCTATATCTTCTTTAAAATCATTATTAGCGGCATCGAGAATTTTTTTATAAGTATATATTGGCGCTTTAAATCTAATTGCAATTGCAATTGCATCTGATGTTCTTGCGTCAATTATAAAACTTTCCTGATTATTTTTATTTATAAATTTAATCGAGGAAAAAAAGATTCCTTTTTCTAATTTGTGAATAATTATTTTTTCAATAATTAGTTCATTTTTTTCAGCTATGCTAATAAATAAATCATGTGTTAATGGTCTTGGTGATTTAATAGTTTTATCTAATCCAATTGCAATTGCCTGCGCCTCACAGGCTCCTATCACAATTGATAGTTTTTTTAACCCATTATCTTCTTCCAAGAAAAGTGCATATGCTCCAGTTTTAAATTGACTATAGGATAAACCGATTATATTCAATTTAATCAAATTCATTTTTTAATTTTTGAATTTTTTCAAGGCAGCAATTAATTTTGGAACAACTACAAATGCATCACCAATAATTCCATAATTTGCGGCTTTAAAAAATGGAGCTTCAGGATCAATATTAATTACAACAATATTTTTCGAGCCATTAACTCCAGCTAAGTGTTGAATGGCACCAGAAATCCCTATTGCAATATATAAATCTGGATTAATTGCTAAACCTGTTTGACCAACATGCTCAGAATGGGGTCTCCAACCCATATCCGATACTGGTTTGGAACATGCTGTTCCTGCATTTAATAAGTCTGCTAACTCTTCAACCATCCCCCAGTTGTCGGGATCCTTTAAACCTCGCCCAGCAGATATTACTATTTCGGCATCAGCTAAAGATATTTTTCCCTTTGCTTTTTCTCTTTGTACAATTCTTAATTTTTCGTTGGCTATATCAATTTGTTTATCAATGTTTAGAACTTCACTTTTTTTATCATTTTTTTCACTGAATCCAATTGAGTTGGGTAAAATACTAATTATGTTTTTTTCATTTTCAGATGCATATGTAACATGTGCTTTGCTAGAAAATCCTTTACATTTTACGGTTAAAGGATTGTTAGTTTGTGGATGTTCAATAGCATTACTAATTAACCCACAATTTAAATTACTACTTAATAATGGCGCTATGGTTTTTCCTGTAATAGTATTTGAGATAATAATGTGGCTACTTGCATTTTCAGATATTAATTCTGCTGATATTTTTGCAAGATTATTATTTGTTGTTGTTTCAAATTTTAGGTTTGAAATATTAATGATTTTACTGGCTCCATAACCTTCTAAGCTTTCGGGATTATTGGCGCCAAAGGTTATCGCAATGAATTCTTTTCCGATTTCATTACTAATTTTTTTTCCATAATGTAATACTTCAAAAGAAGTTTTTTTAAACTCTCCTTCCCAATTTTCAATTATTGCTAATACAGACATATTTTATATAACTTTAGCTTCATTATTTAGTAAATCAACTAACTCCTCAACATTATCTTCATTAATCATTTTACACTCTGACCTTTGTATAGGTTTTTCATAATGTATTATTTTTATGCTTTTTTCAAGAGTAATAGCGGATTCAATTACTTCTAAACTTTTAGTTCGTGCAGACATAATCCCTCTCATGGATGGGATTCGTAAATCTTTTTCTTCTACTAATCCCTTTTGTCCAGCAATTACAGCTGGGAAGGAACTTTCACATACTTCATGGCCGTTGTCAATTTCACGTTTTAATTCCATGACTGCACTTTTAATATCCAAACCAACACATCCGTTTATAAATGGTAAGTTTAGTTTTTCTGCTATAAACCCAGGTACTTTTCCACCATTATAATCAATAGATTCTCTTCCGCAAAATATTATATCGAAGTTTTTATCTTGACAATATTCTACAATACATTTTGCAACAATTTCACTATTTTCTGCTTTTTGATTGATTCGAACAGCATTGTCTGCTCCAATAGCGAGCGCTTTTCGTAATACACTGTCATTTGTGTTATCTCCAACATTAAGAACTGTGATTGTTGCTGACTGTTTTTCTTTTATAAAAATAGCTTTAGTTAAACAAAACTCATCGTAAGGATTAATAATAAAAGTGATGCCATTTTTGTCAAAACTTTGATTGTTATCTGTAAAATTAATTGGCGATGTCGTGTCAGGGACACTACTTATGCAAACTAAAATATTCATAAGAGTTAGGGTTTTAATTTTTTACTAATTTAATCAAAAAGGCTAATAAATAATAAACTATTTTAGATAGATATTTCTTTTTATGCTTTTAGCATGAAAAAATTAAATAAATTTGTAAAAACAATTTAAACATTGATGAGAGAGATTCAATTTAGAGAAGCTGTAGCTGAGGCTATGAGTGAAGAAATGAGATTAGATAGTAGAGTATTCTTAATGGGTGAAGAAGTTGCTGAATATAATGGAGCCTATAAAGCATCTAAGGGTATGTTGGATGAATTTGGTCCTAAAAGAGTAATTGACACACCTATTTCTGAAGGTGGTTTTTCCGGAATAGGAGTTGGTGCTGCTATGAATGGCCTTCGCCCAATTATTGAATTTATGACTTTTAATTTTTCTTTAGTTGCGATTGACCAAATAATTAATAATGCAGCTAAAATGAAGCAAATGTCTGGAGGCCAGTTTAATATTCCAATCGTTTTTCGCGGACCAACTGGATCTGCTGGTCAATTAGGAGCCACTCATTCACAGTCTTTTGATAGTTGGTACGCAAATTGTCCTGGATTAAAAGTTGTGGTGCCATCTAATCCATATGATGCAAAAGGATTATTAAAATCATCTATTAGAGATAATAACCCTGTTATATTTATGGAATCAGAACAAATGTACGGTGATAAGGGTGCTGTTCCGATGGAAGAATATGTGATTCCGATTGGATCAGCAAATATTATTCAAGAGGGATCCCAAGTTACTATTGTTTCATATGGAAAAATGTTGAAAAGAGTTTTAGCTGCTAATGCACGCTTAATTGAAGCTGGCATCTCTATTGAGGTTATTGATTTACGTACTCTTAGACCAATAGATTATGAGTTGATTATTACATCAGTTCAAAAAACTAATCGACTAATTATAGTTGAAGAAAGTTGGCCTTTAGGTTCTATCTCTTCAGAAATCACTTATGCTATTCAAAAACATGCATTTGATTATTTAGATGCACCTATTGTAAGAATTTGTTCAGCTGATACTCCTATGGCTTATTCGCCTACACTAGTTGACGCCTTTCTGCCTAGTGAAGATCAAATTATGAATAAAGTTAAAGAGGTTTTATATCTAAAATAGTTTTTGGCTTATAATAACCCACTGAGATTAGAATCAATTTTTTCGATTATTACTCCTAAGTCATGCTTCTTGTTTTGGAAGTCGATTTCATTTGCTTGTATAATTAAATGATTATGTTGATAATTTGCAAAAAACGCTTCATATCGTTCATTTAATCTTTTTAAATAGTCTATTCGAATCCCCTCTTCATATTCTCTTGCTCTATTTTGAATTCTATTTACCAGTGAAGGAACATCGGATCTCAAGTAGATTAGTAAATCTGGAGGTGACACAAAAGATTCCATTAATCTAAATAATTCAAGATAGTTTTCATAATCTCTTTGGGTCATTAATCCCATGGCTTGTAAATTTGGAGCAAAAATATATGCATCTTCATAAATTGTCCGATCTTGAATAATGGTTTTTTTTGATTTTTTAATGTCTTGAACTTGTCTAAATCGACTGTTAAGAAAAAAAACCTGTAGGTTAAATGACCATCGTTGCATGTCAGTGTAGAAATCATCAAGATATGGATTGTTATCTACTGCTTCATACAAGGGAGACCATTTGTAATGTTTCGACAACATTTTACATAATGTTGTTTTTCCTACTCCTATATTTCCTGCTATTGCTATATGCATGTTTAGTTTCTATTAGTATTATTAATGAATATACTAAAATCTATAATTTTTCTATTAATTCTTCTATGAATTTTCTGTCATTATATAGTCTTTTTATTTTATTTTGTCCACCTATTTTATTTTTAGTTTTTAAAATATTATAAAAAAAGTTTTTTCTAGCAAAGTGGATTATTGGTGGTTTTAATAGAATACTCTTAAATCTTTTTGCTTCGTAATCAGAATTTAATTCTTTTAATTTCGTGTCTAATGATTCATTAAATTTTATTAGATCATTTGGTGGGCTTGTAAATTCAATGACCCATTCATGACAACCGCTTTTGTCAGAATAGAAAAAAGGCGCCGCAATATATTCAGAAGCTATTGAATTAGTTGCTTCACAGGCGTAATTTATTGCTTGATTTGCATTGTCTTCATGTAGTTCTTCACCAAATGCATTAATAAAGCTTTTTAATCTTCCATGGATTTTTATTTTATAAGGTGTTATAGATGTAAATCTAATAGTATCCCCAATTTTATATCTCCAAAGGCCACCATTAGTTGAAATAACCATGGCATATAATATATTTAATTTTACATTTTGTAACGAAACAATTTTGTCACATTTTTCTAATCCCTCCTCAACAGGAATAAATTCATAAAATACTCCGTGGTTAATTAAGAGTAGTAAATCGGATTTGTCAGGCTCATTTTGTATTCCAAAAAAACCTTCGGATGCATTGTAGAGTTCCAAATAATTTATTTTTCTTCTCTTGAAGTAGTTGTGGAATGTATTTTTGTAATTATCAAAATTAATTCCTCCATGCATATATAATTCTAAATTTGGCCAACATTCTGTTAAGCAATGAATACCATGTTTTTTTATTAATTCATTCAAAATAATTATTGTCCATGATGGTACTCCGGAGATACTTGTTATATTCTGTTGATGAGTTTCTTGAATAATTTGTATGATTTTTTTAGACCAATCATTTAGTAAGGCTGTTTTTTTTGATGGAGCTCTTTTGAGTTGAACCCAAGTAGGTAAATTACTTATAATAATTGCAGATAAGTCTCCAGAATAAAATGATTTTATTTTATTGATACTTGTGCTACCTCCAATCATAAGGCTCTTGCCATTTAATATCCTGGAATCGGGATAATTATTTAAATAAATAGATAACATGTCTTTTCCTGCTTTAAAATGACACATTTTGAGAGATTCTTGTGTAATAGGGATGAATTTACTTTTCTCTTGCGTTGTTCCAGAAGATTTCGCAAACCAGTTTACAATTCCTGGCCATAAGATGTTTTTTTCGTTGTTTTGTGCACGAAATATATATTGCTTTAATGATTCATAATCGCTGATTGGAACCAAATTTCGATATTCTGTATAATTTGTAATTTTTTTAAATCTATGTTTGTCACCAAACACCGTATTGCAACTATTTTTTATATGTGTTTGTAGTATTTTTTCTTGGTGTTCAATCGGATTTTGAATAGCTTCTTGAATTAATTTAATTCGATTTTTTATTTTTATGCTAAGTAGATTATTTATTATATCCATTAATGCTAATTTACTGCAAAAAAATAATATTTAAATATTAAATTTCATTTCATGAATAGAGGAGTTATTAGTAAAATGCGTATCGATTATGACACACCTGTTCAATATACTTTTGTTGTGTCAGATAATTTAATCCCTTTAAATTCCTATTTGAATAAGACTATTTGTTTAAAGTGGACAGGTAAAGTTCAATGTTTTTGTGGGAGGCAATTGTCAGAATTTTATAGACAAAATTTCTGTTATCAATGTTTTTGGAATTCTCCACAAGCTTCACCAAGTATCTTTAAGCCTGAATTATGTACAGCTGATTTAGGTATAGAAGAAAGAGATTTGGCCTGGGAAAAAGAATTTCAAATTTCTCCTCATTATGTCTATTTAGCAAATTCAAGCGGTTTAAAGGTGGGTGTTACACGAAAAACACAAAAAATTACAAGGTGGATGGATCAAGGAGCAAGTCAAGCAATCTTACTTGCTGAATTGCCGAACAGGAGATTGTCAGGACTAATGGAAGTTGAATTAAAAAAAATATTATCTGACAAAACTCACTGGAGAAAAATGTTGTCAGGTGTGCCAGTACTGTTGGATTTAAAAAAAGAAAAAGAAAAATACTTGTCTTTAATTCCCAAAGAGTTAGATCAATATCTTATACACGATGATGCTGTTACAGAAATCACGTATCCAGTGATTACATATCCTGTGAAAATACCTAATAAAAACTCATTGTCTTTTCAAAAAAATTCTGTAGTTGAGGGTAAATTAATGGGAATCAAGGGACAATATCTGATATTAGATTATGATAGAGTATTTAATGTAAGAAAACACGAAGGTTACATCATTGATTGTTTATTTTAACTCTTCTCCTAATTTGAGTTTAAACTTTCTACGTAAATAAAACACACATATATAAATAATTGGTGTATCAATTAGGGCAATTAGCATTTTAAATAAAAAACCATTAATGAAAAGAATCCATATGTCGGACCAGTTTTCTAATCCTTTTTCTGGAG
>NZWM01000003.1 GCA_002698365.1 Flavobacteriales bacterium
AAAATCTATTGAGTTATTCATAATTTCAAGTTTCAATGAATCTAAAAAACTTTTAGCAGTCACTAAATCTGCATTAGAAATTTTTGGAGTCATTAAAATATGCCTAACATCCAGTTCATTTCCTCTACGTTCAATCAATTCAGCAATATGGTAACCATACTCTGTTTTAAAAATCTCAGACAATTCATTAGGCCCTAAACTAAATACTACAGATTCAAATTCTTTTACAAACTTACCTTTCTTAACTTCATAATAAGCACCGCCATTTCTTGAAGAACCAGGATCCTCGGAATATAATATAGCCATAGTTGAAAAATCAGCACCTTTGACAATTCGAGTTCTTAAATCTTCTAACTTTGACAAAGTTTCTTCAATAGCTAAATCGGCAGCTTCGGGTACTTTCAATATTTGTGCTACCTGAAACTGAGCACTAATTAATGGTAAGCTATCAATCATATCCAAATAAAATTGCTCAACATCAGCTGGTGATACTTTAATGTTTTTTGTTATTTCATATTGCATTTTTTGAATTAAAGTTTGATTTTTAATTACAGGTTTTAATTCATCCTTCAAATCTGGAACGGACTTGTCAAAATAATTTTCCACATTTTCTACGGAACCTAATTGCTCTTCAAAAAATACTATTCGTTGATTAATCGAATTTTCCAATTCTGCTTCATCAACCTCAAGGCTATCAACATCAGCAAAATGAAGAAGGAGTTTTTGAAAAAATAAATCCTCAACAATTTTTTCTTGAATTTCAGACTCATTTTCTTGAATCATACCCTGATTACGATACTGTATCAGCTGATCATCAATATCACTATAAAAAATAACATGATTACCAATGACAGCAAAAACACCATCCACTAATGTTGGATTTTGACCATAAAAACTATTTATAGTATACAAAAAGGCAAAAAGAATTAAACTTACTTTACTCATAAATTTCAAAATTATTAGTACTTAGTGCATCTTCTATTAATTGATGTTCAATATCATTCATTAAATCTTTCTTTTTTTTATTAATAAGTATTTTTTGAATTAACGAAGATACATAATCTAACGGCGAAGAAGACCCTTTTAGTTTAAAATCTTGTATAAAAATAAAATACTGATATATTGAATCTTTCAACTCAATCTTTTTATTTTGTCTCAAAAATCTCCTACCATCTTTTAAATGCAGGTTTTCTGAGACAGGTAGTGTTTTGGCAAAATCTGACCAACTAACCCAATCTACATCACCTAAAAAAAATCGTTCTGCAAACTGCAAACAATATTCTTCTAATTTTTCTACATCAACCAAATCTAAAGAAGTATATTTTTCAGAAACAAAATTAATATTAGGAGCGATACTTTTAATTTTTATATAGTTTAACTTGACAATATCTTCTTTCAATTGAAAATTCTCTATATTATTCAGATAATATAAATTAATTAAAGAATCTGAAATAAAGTCGTTTAAATATTCCTGAATCATAGCTTCCTTATAATAATGTATCAAGAGTGATTCTCTATAAACATCAACTAAACTATCAACATAATTTAAATTACGATCTAAATTAAATTCCGCTTTCTTAATTAATATTTTCTGGGTTGCCCATTGATTAATATAATTTTGAACAAAAATCACACTATCAACAGAATGTGGAGCAGAAGGTATCTGATCTAGATATAAATAAGAATCATAAACTCTTGCCAACTCTATCCGACTATTTTTTTGACTTTGACAACTAAATAAAATACATGAGAAAAATATAAAACATATTTTAAAAAATTGCATCTCAATTCTTTTAATGCTACTAATCATTTAGTTGCAATTCAGTATTATATATATTACCATTCCAACCAAAATACACATCTTTTGAAGAGCCTAGTTTTTTTACCGCTATCTCGAATGCTTTTTCAAATGTTGACTGGTCATCAATCTGATTACTTGTTATACTATTCTCCTCTAAAATATTAACTTCTTTATTCTGAGCTAATAAAAACAAATCTTCATTAATGATAACGTTATATTTTTGACTTAACTCATTCAACCATTCTGTTTCAAGGAAAGATTGATAATCTGAAATAACAACACCTTTAATTTCATTTAATGATTTAACAGATCTTGGAAGAATATCTTCTATCAGAATAATTTGATGAGCAGCAGTAGAATAAGAATCACCTATTTTTAAAGAATGAAAATCAAAATCTTCTACATTAAAAATAGTTTCATCAATTAAATTATTATCACCCTTAGCACATGTTAACTCTTCAATGGAAAGATTTAATGCAGAAGTTTTATTAAAATCTTTCAATAAGTCGTCATCTTTGGTACCCCATTTAATTTTTCTTAACACCTTTTGTGCAATTTTATTATTTTTAGCAGAATATATTTTAACATATAGCCTATTATCCCACATATAATTAGACTGATTATTTTCATAAAAACCAAATAGACCAAGAGTATCTTCAACAGCTTTATCCCACACCTTCTCTTTTTGTAATTGATACATTAAAATACCATCATGGTATTCACGATATAGCAATCTGAATTCATCATATTTAGATTCTAAATTATTACTTTCTATTTCAAGAATTTTTTGTGCTTTAAACGTGTCATATAATTCACTTTTCACCGTATTCATATCTGTTTTTTTGTTTAATCGAGTGCGAAATGAATTAAAAAAATCGATAAAATCTTTTTGATAAACATATCGAGATGAGGCATCATATTGGTTGTTAAATAGAAACAAAACCTGTCCTTTTTCTTTAATTTCAGTAGAAACATCGGCATCATCTCCTATTAGATTGAAACACATATTTTTTACTTTTTTATTTTCCACAAACCCCCACTCATTCTCTAATCGATTTAAGACTATATTTCTTGTTTTTTGAGACCTAGAATCTCTTTCCACTTGTTTTTTTAACGATTCTTTTATTTCGTTAAATGATGGTAAATATTTTTTGTCTAAAAACTTTACTATATGCCATCCAAACTCAGTTTCAAAAGGTTGTGAAATAGAATTAATAGAATCGAGAGAAAAAGCTACTTCCTCGAAACTTTTTACCATTTTATTAGCACCAAACCAATCTAACTCACCACCTTTTGATCCAGATTTTTTGTCATCTGAAAATTGTTTAGCTAATTCAGAAAAATCTTGACCCAACATTAATGAATCATAAATTTCATTTATTTTTTCTTTTGGATTCACAGATTTAACGCCCTCGTTTTTTCTAATTAAAATATGAGCCACCTTCACCTCGCCTCTTGAATTACGCTTATCATTAACTTGTAATAAATGATAACCAAATCTAGTTTTCACTGGATCTGAAATACTACCCACTGGAGTATTATAGGCAGCAGATTCAAAAGGATACACCATATATAGTGCTGAAAAATAACCTAAATCTCCTTCATTATCCTTTACCGAAGGGTCTTCTGAAAACTGATTTGCTAGTTCAATAAAATTTGCACCATTATCTAATTTCTTTTTAATTGATAAAATTTTATTATAGGCTTGTATTGTATCATCACCAGATGTTTGAATTAAGATATGACGAACAGAAACTTCATACTTTAGTCTTTCATAGGCCTCCTGCAACAACTGTTCTGACACCTCTCTATCTGTGAGGTATGGCTTAACTAATTGAGATCTGTAACCATCTAATTCTCTCAAAAAAGATGGCAATGTATCTAAACCTAGACTTTCTGCCTCAATTACTTTTAATTTAAATTTTATATACAAATCTAAATATTCTTGCAGTGAATCTTCAAAGCTTAAAGTATCTGAATCTAACCGATTTTTATCATAATTTTTTAAAAAATCATCAACAGAAACATCCACATCAGAAATTGAAAACAAAACTCTGTCTTGAGCATATATAACAAAAGATGCTACACATAAAATATATAAAATTACTTTTTTCATTAGTTTAATTATTAAATTATCTACTATAGTTTGGAGCTTCCTTAGTAATAGTGACATTATGAGGGTGACTTTCATCTACTCCAGCATTTGTGATTTTTGTAAATTTAGATTTTCTAAGATTTTTTAAATCCTTAGCTCCGCAATAACCCATACCTGATTTTAATCCACCTATATATTGAAATAAAACCTCAGATAACTTTCCCTTGTATGGCACTCGACCTACTATTCCTTCCGGAATCATTTTCTGCACATGTTTGCTGTCTTGAAAATACCTATCAGCTGAGCCAACTTGCATTGCATCGATAGACCCCATACCCCTATATGTTTTAAATTTTCTCCCTTCATAAATTACCGTTTCACCAGGAGATTCTTCAAGCCCAGCCAATAAAGAACCAAGCATGACTGATGAAGCACCAGCTGCTAATGCCTTAACGATATCACCAGAAAAACGAATACCCCCATCACCAATAACTGGTATTTTTAATTTCTGTCCAATTTTAGACACCTCATGAATAGCAGTTAATTGTGGCACACCAACACCTGATATTATACGAGTAGTACATATGGATCCTGGGCCAATACCGACTTTTATAGCATCTGCACCTTTCTTAATTAATTCTTGTGCAGCAGAGGGTGTAGCAATATTCCCAACTACACAGTCCACTTCTGAAAATTTAGATTTAATTGCAACTAAAGTTTCCATAACTAATTTACTATGTGCATGGGCAGTATCAATAACTACAGCATCAACACCAGCATCCACTAATAAGCTTGCTCTATCAACACCAGCATCACCTACACCAATTGCAGCTGCTACTCGCAATCTACCTAACTCATCTTTACAAGCTTTCGGTTGCTCTTTAACTTTCATGATATCCCTGTAAGTAATTAATCCGATTAAATGATTAGAAGAATCTACCACAGGTAGTTTTTCAATACGATTTTGCTGCAATATGCTTTCTGCCTTTTCCAATGAAGTTGACTTAATCGTTGTAATTAATCCCTCTGAAGTCATAATTTTGTCTACTGTTTGATTAAGATTTTTTTCAAACCTCAAATCTCGATTGGTTATAATCCCTACTAACTTTTTATTTGAATCTAAAATTGGGATACCACCGATATTATGATCTATCATCAATTGCTTAGCTTCTAAAGCGGTAGCAGTATTTTGTAAAGTAATTGGATTTAAAACAACACCACTTTCCGATCTTTTAACAGAAGTAACTTGTTGCACTTGATCTTCAACACTCATGTTTTTATGTATCACTGAAATACCTCCTTCCCTTGCAAGTCCAATAGCCATTTCTGATTCAGATATCGTATCCATAGCAGCAGAAACTACGGGAATACTTAATTGAATATTTTTTGAGAAATACGTATTTGTAGAAACCTGACTCGGCAACACTGCTGAATACGCCGGAACCAGTAAAACATCGTCAAATGTAAATCCTTCCTTTAATACATTATGGAAATTCATAAACCCAAATCTTTTAAATGGGTGCAAATTTAAGAAAATAACAGAAATTATAGTAGTAATTCATTAATTATAATTTCATTATTTCTGATTTCAAGATATTATATTCCCGCATAATTTCTTCTACAATGCTTGAGGCAGGCTCTATAACGTCTAATAATGATGATACTTGTCCTATTTCCAGTTCGCCATCAATTAAATCTCCTAAAAACATTCCGTTCTTTGCCCTTCCTTTACCTAGTAATTTTTCCAATTCATTGACAGAAGCGTTGTTCAGATATGCCTCTTTTAAATGGTTGTAAAAATCATTTTTTATCATTCTAACTGGAGTCAACTCTTTCAACGTTAAAACAGTATCGCCATCCTTTAGAGACAATACCTTTTTCTTAAAATTCAAATGTGCTGAACTTTCTTCAGCAACAACAAATCGTGTCCCAATTTGAACAGCATCTGCTCCCAAAACCATTGCAGCCAACATAGACTTGCCAGAAGCAATTCCCCCAGCTGCAATTAACGGTAAATGCACATGTTTTTTTATTAGTGGAATTAAACAAAATGTTGTTGTTTCTTCTCTACCATTATGACCCCCGGCCTCAAAACCTTCACAGACTAATGCATCTACACCAGCATCAACAGCTTTTAAAGCAAATTTTACATTTGAAATAACATGCACCACAACAATCGAGTGTGATTTTAATTTTTGAGTCCAAATTGACGGGTTTCCTGCAGAGGTAAACACAATAGGAACCTTTTCTTCAATAATAACCTTCATATGATCAATAGTATATGATGAGAAAAGAGGAACATTAACCGCGAAGTTACTCGATGTGTTTAAACGACATTTTTGAATATGCTCTCTTAAAACATCAGGCTTCATAGAACCTGATCCAATCACTCCTAATCCCCCCGCATTACTTACAGCAGAAGCCAAACGCCATCCACTACACCAAACCATACCAGCCTGAATAATTGGATAATGAATATCAAATAATTGAGTTATTTTATTATTCATCTAATTTAATAATTGAATGAAAATTAGCAGAATTATTTATTTGTAAAAAATAAAAACCCGAAGACATTTTAGAAAGTTGATCTAAAAAAACTTCTTCTTCCGCACCAATATAGGTGGAAAACACCCTGACACCCATAACATTAAAAATATCTATATATAGTTCTTGATCATTATTACTTCGCACAAAAAATCCTGTTTGAAATGGATTAGGATATATAGAAATATTATCCGAGAACTCCACATTTATATTTAAATTCGCTAAATAGGCTTGATGAAAATCAGGTATACCATAACCTAAAGAATCATTAGGATTATAAAAAAGATGTGCAGATTGCTCTATAGAATTTAATATATCCATATTATTTAATTCAGGTGCCGCTTGCCATAAACAAGCTGCTAAACCAGCAATAATAGGAGCCGAAAAAGAAGTGCCATTAGCAACTCTAATAGTTGAATCTAAATCAGCAACCACAGCATAAACACCCTGAGCACAAACATTTGGCTTGACACGTCCATCATAAGATGGACCTCTAGAACTAAATGAAGCAATATCTCCTACTGCGTTTACTGCACCAACAGCTAGCACACTATCACCATCGGCAGGCGCACCTATATAATACCATTCACTATTACCACTGTTGCCGGCACTATTCACAACCAACATACCCCTAGATGCAGCAAAGTCTGCAGCATTCGTAATAAGAGTAGAATTACCATCCATATCAGAATATGAATGACTATTTAAAGTATCATCATATAAAATTGTATACCCCAAGGAAGAATTAATAATATCCACCCCTACTGAATCTGCATATTCTGCTGCTGCTGCCCAGTTATCTTCTTCAATTAAAGTTTCTGATCCGGAATCCTCCGTTCTAAACAACATATAAGTAGCTTCAGGTGCAGTTCCAATTAAGCTATCAACCATATATCCACCCATGGTAGATAAAACCATAGTACCATGCGAACTTCCACTAAAAACATCATCATCATTATCTACAAAATCATATGTATCTTGAATTTGATTGTTATCCCATAAATTTTCAAAAATTGGTAATGTTTGAGCTTGATTAAATCCGGCGTCAAAAACAGCAATCACCATATTCTCTCCCAAAAAACCCTCATTATGTAAATCTACTCCTCCCAACATGTTTATTTGATTAAATGAAGAGCCATAAGAAAAAAAAGAACCTGATCTTTCTTCATGTTTTGAAAACTTATTATCAAACGACAAAAATGTTTTATGTTTTGTTCGAATTTTATTTACTGGCTGCACCTTTTTAACAAAAGAATAAGCTAATATACTTTCTAACAGAGACTCTGAATGAATACTAATTGACACAGCATTAAACCATCTAGAATACTGTCTAATAGTAACACCATCTATTTCCAAACTATCAATATAATTTTGACAAATTGATAAGTCATGAATATCAAATGGTATTTTTTGCTGTAATCTTCGATCTATGGATCTGTCACTTAATTGAATCCTCGCATCACAATCTTTATCATTAAAAAAAACCCACCAATTATCTGTTTGAGAACACAAAATAGTTGTAAGAAAAAAAAATAAATAAAATATTTGCATCATGATTTAATCATCAATTAAAATATAACCATTATCATACTCAATCACTTTTAAGACATCACCTTGTTCAGAAAAATAAATCCAAGTTGAATCCTTGAAACCCATATTATACCTTCCTTTTGACTCTAATTTAAGTAAATCTTTCTTGTTATAATAACCTATTTGATAATCTGATACATTATCAAAAGTTGAAATTTTATCATTATAGTATGATTCACTCAAGCCATCTAGTTTTCCATTTTTATAATTGGACCTCATATTTATCATACCCGACTGATAAAATATTTCTCCAATTCCATTTTTCAAATTATTGATGTATTTATATTTTTCAGAAATCAGAAAATCATTAAAATAATATATAACATCCCCATTTAATTCTCCATTTTGATATTCTTCTTTAAGATAAGTTTGGCCTAACTTATCATAATAAAACCAGGCTCCTTCTTTTCGTTTATTAACATATTTTCCGGTAGCTTTTTGCCATCCATCAGAAGAATACAAACGTGCTACACTTGTCACGCCTGTATCAATATAATTCAAATGAATCACCATATTCCCAGATGTGTCATAATAAGTAAATTCGCTAATTTCTTTGCCATTATAAAATTCTCCTTCGTATTTAATGATGCCGTTATTATGATAACCATACCACAAACCAATTCTTTCGCCATCATCATTAAAAGCATTTTGGGAATTGGAAAAAAATGAAACAAAAGAAAAAAGAAAAAGTAACCTATTCATGATTTAAATTATTATATAATGAATCAAATTTACCAGCTAAATTCTTCCAGCTATAAGATGATTTTTTATTTTTAATTTCAGCCACAAATTGTGACTCTCGTTTATTTACATAGTAGTCTTTTAAAGCCGACACAATAGCTTCCGGCTTTACATCTACTAAATACCCATCTTTTTTATCATTTACATATTCTGACAACCCACCCACATTAGTTAAAACCATCGGTTTGTTAAAATTATACGCAACCATCGAAACACCACTTTGTGTAGCAGACAAATAAGGCTGCACAACAATATCAGCAGCACAAAAATAATGCGCTACATCTTCATTAGGAATGTAAAAATCATGTAACACAACGCAGGAATCAAGATCTAATGATTTGATTTTTTTCATATATTTCTCTTTCGAATCATAAAATTCTCCAGCCACAATCAATTTGATATTCATTTTTTGAATTACTGAAGATCCCATTACATCAAGTAACAAATCTAAACCCTTGTATTTTCTAACAAGACCAAAAAACAAAATAAAGTTTCCAGGTATAGATGATGTAGAAAAACCAAGTCGTTTTCTAGCATCAAACTTATTAATAATTGGTCCAAAAACATTGTAAATTGGATGAGGTGAAAAAATAATTTCTTTATTATGAACAGCCGGATATTGCAACAATTGTTTTTCAACCGACTTAGACATAACTAAAAATGCGTCACAAGATTTAATAAAAAAAGAAGTGAGAGGTTTTTGGAAAGGAATTGATTCATGTGGATGCACGTTATCAACCCATCCAATAATAAATATTGATTTTTTTTTTAACAATTTAGATATTATAGATAAACAAACAGAAAAATAAGGATGCCAATATCTTAAAATAACATAATTGGGATTCTCTCTAATAATATATTTAGCTGTTTTGAACCAAGAAACAGGATTAAGAGTATTAATCATACTAAGATTAGTTACTTTATCAATAGGCTTATCAACAGTTTGTTTTTTCCCAGGAAAAAGAAATTGTGGATACTGTAAGCTATATGACACAATTTTAGAATATTCTCCTGAATCTTGAAAAAAGTGATCCAAAGCCTGATTACTCTCAGAGATTCCGCCTCTAAGTGGATAGCCAGGTCCTATGATAATTCTCTTCAACAAATTAAAATCCTAATTTTTCATTAATTTTCGCCGTGTGATCTATGGGTCGATTTCTTACAATCAACTCGCCCAAAAAACCTGTCAAAAATAGTTGAGACCCAAGAATCATACACAACATGGAAAGATAAAATAAAGGCCGATCTGTCATATTAAATTCTAATAAAATATACTTAGCATATGTTAAATACCCTGCTATAACAAAACCAATAAAAAAGCATAACAATCCTAATAATCCAAACAAATGCATAGGAGCTCTACCAAATTTATGTAAAAAAGAAATTGAAATTAAATCCAATAAGCCATTAGAAAACCTATTCCAGCCACCATATTTAGTGAAACCATAGCTTCTTTTTCTATGATTAACTACTTTTTCTCCAATATTGTGATATCCAGCATACTTCACTAATAATGGTATATAACGATGCATTTCCGCTGATAAACGAATATCTTTAACTACAGCTAAATCATACGCCTTTAAACCACAGTTAAAATCATGTAATTTAATGCCTGACATTAATCTAGTAGCCCAGTTATAGAGCTTTGTGGGAACAGTCTTTGACAATGGATCTAATCTTCTTTTCTTCCACCCAGAAACAAGATGATAACGCTGATTAATAATCATATCATACAATTCAGGAATCTCATTTGGATCATCCTGTAAATCAGCATCCATAGTGATTACCACTTTACCACTAGCGTGCACAAAACCTACATCTAAAGCAGCTGATTTACCTGTATTATTCTTAAACCTAATAGCCTTACAACTTTGACCAAGGCAAAGTGAAGACATCACATTCCAAGTTTCATCTGAACTTCCATCATCAATCAATATAATTTCATAATTATAATTCGAAGATAAAACAGTTTGGATTTCATCTACAAGAATCTTCAAAGATTCTTCTTCGTTAAAAGCAGGAATGACTATAGTGATGTCCATATTTTTCATACTTCAAATATACTGGTTTTTAAGAAAGTAGGGGTTTTTATTTTTTCATCCAATAAGAAACAATGTTATGAAAGCACCAATTGCTCCACCTAAAAAAACGAAATAAATGTCTAGGTTAGAAAAAAATTTTGTCAAGAAACCCAGACTAGCATAAGAGGTGTTGTTTTTAAATCTAACCAGCTCCACCTAATTTTTTACTATGCTTATATGTTATATGGGGCATGGTCAAGAGGAACAATACACCAATTATTAAAATACTGACAAAATAAAATGTGAAAAAAAATCTTCGCTGGATTTTGCAATTGACTCAAAAGTCTTAGCAAGAATAAAAGAAATTAATAAATTGTGTAATGGAAATAAAAAACTACCAAACATCTTCATCGTTTTTCGCTGCTCTGATTCTAAAAGTTCTTATATATAAGGAAGGTGATTAGATTTCTTTTTAAAACGATGTGTATATAATTTATACACGGAATTAATAATAGCTATTATGCCTGTATTTGTAAAAGACGATATTAATTAGGAAAATCATGCAGAATAATAAAATTTCCATAATTGGATGTTTTAATTTTTGATTTTATTTTTAAAAGTAGAAACTATTAAAGCTACCAGTGCTGAATATAATACACAAGGTATTAAAAAAAACACATATGCGTTAATCTGATTCTTGAATTCAAAATTTGCCATAAAATAATCTTCATTCATTTCTTTTGGATATAAATCGGGGTTTTGATTTACTTTTTCAAGCATTAACTCTACATACATCTGCATAACGGATGGATCCACCACACTATATAACAGCCAAGTAAATAGAGAATACAAAAAAGTAGCCGTCACAAAGCCTAAAAAAATAACAGAAAAAACATCTTTAAACTTATGTAAAACGAATTCACTGGTTTTCAATAAGTAAATTGGAAAAAGAAGAAACAAACCCCAGAAAACCAAGCTAAAACCCCAGCCAGAAAATAACATTTCCAAATTAAAAAAATAGAAAAGCAAAACTACCAAACAATACAACAAACCTAGTAGAAAACCATTTTGTAAAGCAAAATTTCGATTTTTTAATAACATATTTTTAATAGCAAATATAAAAGTAATTATAAAATAAGTTTATTTTTGCTGTGGGCAAGTCTTACACAACCAGCTCCTACTGAACCTCCCCAGGGTCGGAAGACAGCAAGGATAAGGTGGTCGTAGCGGTGTGATGTAAGTAGCTTGCCTTTTTTTTATGAAACAAAAATAAAAAGCGGGGTGACCCCGCTTTTTAAAAAAATAATATTTAGAAAATATACATGCCTATATATCTTCAAACTTTACATCTGTGAAATCTTCTGGCTGATCAGATGATTCATCACCAGCGACTTGTTGAGAAGCATCAGAAGCGTTTTCGTGATTTGATATTACTTCTCTACCCTTTTTATCAAAGATAAAATCAGCGACTTCCTTAAAACTAGCAGCAAACTCTTCAAAATCTTCTTTATACAGATAAATTTTATGTTTTTTATAATGAGCAGACCCATCTTCATTACTAAATTTCTTACTTTCAGTAATAGTCATATAATAATCTTCTGCTCTAGTAGATCGCACATCAAAAAAATATGTTCTTCTACCCGCACGAACAGATTTTGAAAAAATCTCTTCTCTTTCATAATTCTCTTTTCCTTCCATGGTTTATATAATTTATTAATTTTATTTACTCAACAAATCTATAAAAATATATTTACATTCAAATAATTTTATAGTTAACGTAATTGATTGAAAAATAATCTTCTATACTCACCATCTGTTGCAATAAGATCTGTGTGAGAACCTTTTTGTATTAAAAATCCCGATTTAAACACAAAAATATTAGTGCAACAAGTTAATACTGACAAGCGGTGTGAAGATAAAACAATAGTGGTATTTTTTAATTTTTCAGTAATATACTTCAAGATTTTCAATTCAGTAGATGAATCAACGTTAGAAAAAACATCATCCAAAAGTAATAATTTGGGTTTTTTTATAAGGGCTCTGGCTAATCCAACACGTTGTCTTTGCCCACCAGACAAGGTGACACCACCTTCACCAATATAAGTATCCAACCCATCATTAAATGCTTTAATTTCGTTTAATAAACATACATTATCTAATGTGTCTAACAACAGTTCTTCTGAAATATTAGAATCTGAAAATAAAATATTATTCTTAATAGTGTCAGAAAATAGAAAAACATCTTGAGACACATAACCAATATGTTCTCTTAATTGATCCCAATTCAACATATGAGATTCTACATTATCAAACAACAACTTGCCTAATTCTGGTTGAAGAAGACCCGACATCAGCTTAAGTATCGTGCTTTTTCCTGAACCTACGCCACCAACTAAACCCACAATACTATTAGATTCTATATTCATGCTAATATTGCTAACTGACATAACTTTTGAACCCGGATATTGATAGCAAACATCCGAAAGCTTCAGCCCCTGCTTAATTGTTGTTAAATTACAGACATTATGTTTTGATCTAGAGAAAATCGTCGTATCTTCAATTAGTAAAAACTCATTGATTCTAGCTTGTGATGCTGAAGCCCTTTGCACAACCTCAGTCACCCAACCAATAGAAGTAACTGGCCAAGTTAACATATTAACATATATAATAAACTCTGCAACTTCACCAACAGTAATTTGCTGATTCACCACTAAAACACCGCCAACATATACTGTTAATAGAACACTTACCCCAACCAACAACAACACTAAAGGAAAAAACACAGAATTAATCCTAGCTAAATTCACATATTCCTTCATGTATTTTTCAGATAAATGATTAAACTGACTACCCACTTCTTTTTCTCTCACAAATGACTTAACCAATCTAATGCCAGAAAATGTTTCCTGCACAATATTTGTTAATAAAGATAATTTTTCTTGAACTACACCACTATTAAAATTAATACGATTACTAACTTTGTAAATAAGAAATGACAGCAAGGGTAAAGGGGAAAGCACAATTAAGGTGAGAACAGGGCTAACAAAATACATCCTAGATACAATAAGTATAATCAAAGTCAACAAATTTAAGCTATACATAAAGGCAGGTCCCAAATACATTCGCACCCTATTTACATCTTCGGTAATCCTATTTAATAAGTCCCCGGAATCATTCTTAGCATAAAAGTTTATTGATAACTCCTGATATTTTTGATAAATTTCATTTTTTAAATCATACTCAATATTTCTAGAAACTACAATAATGGTTTGTCTCATACAAAACATAAACACCCCCCTACAGACAGCAAAAAAAATTAACAAAAATGTGTACAACAACAACAAACGATAAAGAGAGCTTTCCGTTGACTCAAAATGTTCTTGTAAATAATTAATCTCCTCTACAATTAGATTGAAAGACTTACCTATTAAGTGAGCTGGAAAAAGCGCAAAAATATTAGCGAAAACAATAAACACAAAACCTATGACTATCAAAAAGAATAACACAGTGGTTGTTTGTCCAGTTATTAGTAAATTACTAAAGAATCTCAGATAAAAAATTATTAGAGCAATTAATAACAATATTATTTCACTTATTATA
>NZWM01000004.1 GCA_002698365.1 Flavobacteriales bacterium
CACAAATCTGAAATCATTTCTTTTACCCCAAATCCAAAATTAATTATGAGCGGGGATTACGCTGGATCAATTAACTTATGGGATTTGGAAAAACAAAAATTAATAAAAACCATAAATGCACACGAAAAACCCATCAATAATATCACATTTCACAGCAAAGAAGATAAATTTTTAACATGCTCAAAAGATTCAACAATTAAATTATGGTCATTCTATTCAAATAGAATGATAGATTCATTAAAAATAAATGACGTGCCAACACTCGCCTTTTTTAATAACAAAAGAAACAGCTATTTCATATGTACTGAAAATGGACAAATAATAGAAAAGAAAATCAGACGAAAAGGAATAAATAAAATAACAAATATTAACAACTCAATCAATGATGCCATTTTCACCACAAATAAAGAACAAATTATAACGTGTGATCAAACTTCAATAAAAACAATTTCTCTAGAATCAGGTGAAATACTAAATGAAATTCGTAATCCATATAGTAGTCATTTTTTAAAGGTTGACATTTACTCAGGAGACACAATCATATCTTGGAGTGAAAATGGTATAATTAGCTATTGGGATTTGAACAACAACAATGTATTAACTGAGATAAGAGCAAAAAATGCTTACAATCAATTACTAATGAATGATTATTCTGAAATAATTCTATCTGGATATTATAATGACAGACCTTTGGTTATAAATTTAAAAGAAATTCAATTGGCGGAAAAATATAGCAAAAACATGGTTGTTGTAAACACATTTTTATCAAGCTTAGATCAAAAGTTTTTAGTGAGTGCTGACATGGAAGAAAAACACAGACTTATGAAAATAAAAGAAGTCAATTTTACGCCCTTAGTTATTCAAGAAAGAAAAATTCAAGACCAAAAAACTTTTGAAGTACAATCAAGATATATATTGGTGAATATTTGGGATGATGAGAAAATTGATGGAGACACTCTATCAGTTAATTTTAATGGAAAATGGATTTTGAAAAACTATCACCTAATCAAAGACAAAAAAACTCTATTACTAACATTAAAAAAGAATCAAGAAAATGAAATTATTTTTCACGCAGAAAATCTTGGAAAACAACCTCCAAACACAGCCGCTGTTCAACTAGAATATGATAATGGAATAAAACAAGAGTTTAATATGCGTTCTGATTTTAATGCAAATGGTATAATTAAAATTATTCAAAAAGAATAAAAAAATTAAATTTACCCAGGAATATTATTGACTATTGTAATATTTTGAAAAACACCGTTTTCAATTCTAATAGAATCCGTTAAGTAGTAATCCGGACTTCCATCTCCATCCATATCACCAATAAAATCTAAATTTTCGGGATTATACAAGTCTATATTTGGAAAGTTATCCACCCCAAAAAACGCATCAGCATCATTCACAGGAGTTCCTCTATACAATGTGGCACTAAAAGTTCCTGACATAACTCCTTCATCAAGATCCAAGTCCACTATATCAAGTTCTACACGATGACCAAAATACTCTATCCCATAACCATCATTATCTTGACCATCTTCGTCGGTTTTTAATTTATAATATGCAGTAATACCGCTCGTTGGATTATTAGGATGGTCGACAAACTGAGTACTCTCAAGATACATGGAGCTGGTTATCTCTGCAGCAAATGCATTAATAGTTAACTTATGTTGAATTGGTTCACCATCTGTCCAATACCAATCATAGTCATTACAATTATTTTCAGACCTAAAATAATCTCTAGCTTCGATTCTAATAGTAAAGTATTCATTATCAACAGAGCCATCATTACGTTTATCAATAAACACCAAATCATGATCATTACAACCAGAAACCTGATCATCTGAAGTGAAATCAATTTTATTTTCATAGCTTTCAGGTGACATATCAATAATAGCTGTTAATCTGTTTTCCAAACCAGCCTCAAAAACAGTCTCTTTACAGCCGAAGAAGAAAAAAACACATAATAACAGAAACAAACCTTTTTTCATACTAAAACAAAATTAACAATTAGTAAGTAAATTTAATTATTATTAATAGAATAAATTGCAAAAATTAAAATTATATCTAATTTAGATTCACATCAAAACAACAATGAACAAAAGACAAAGAATAGTGATTGCTCTTTCTGGTGGAGTGGACTCAAGTGTTGCCGCTTTTTTATTGAAAAAAGCAGGTCATGATGTAATTGCTCTTTTTATGAGAAACTGGCATGATGAAACATTAATCAAAGACAATCAATGTCCTTGGATAGAAGACAGTCATGATGCACTCACAGTCGCTCAACAACTTCAAATACCATTTCAAATCATAGATTTAAGTAAAGAATATAAAGAACGTATTGTTGATTATATGATTCATGAATATAAAGAAGGAAACACTCCAAACCCAGATATTCTGTGCAACAGAGAAATTAAGTTTGATGTTTTTTTAAAATATGCCCTCAAACTGAATGCTGATTTTATTGCAACAGGACATTATTGCCAAAAAAAAGAAACAAATGGGACATATCAACTAATACAAGGCACAGATAAATTAAAAGACCAAAGTTATTTTCTGTGTCAAATCACCCAACAACAATTAAAAAAAATCATCTTCCCAATTGGAGGATTAATTAAAAAAGAAGTGAGACAAATAGCACAAAAAAACAAATTAATAACTGCAGATAAAAAAGATTCTCAGGGATTATGTTTTGTGGGAAAAATCAAACTACCAGTATTTTTACAACAAAAAATAAAAAATAAAAAAGGTAGTATTATTGAGATTAGTGAACATTCTAATTTATACACAAAAGAACTTGCAAAAGGACTGGAAATAAATTACTTAGAAAAAGATGGCGTGAAAATAGGAGAGCATAATGGCGCTCACTACTTTACAGTAGGACAAAGAAAAGGAATTACAATTGGTGGAAGAAAAAAGCCTCTGTTTGTCATTGGAACAAATGTAAAGAAGAACATATTATTTGTAGGAATGGGGCAAGATCACCCTGGACTATTTAGAAATAACTTGAGAATAAGAACTCAAAATGTACATTGGCTTAATGAAAAAAATAAAATCTTGAATAATCAAAAACAAGAACTATTAATTAGAATAAGACACCGACAAGCTTTACAAAAAGGAGTATTACATATGACTTCAAAATACTTATATATAATATTTCAAAAGCCTCAAAGAGGAATTAGCAAAGGCCAATTTGCAGCATGGTATCAAAAAGACGAGCTAATAGGGTCAGGCCCTATTGACGGCTAAAATTAAGCACACAGCAATTTAAAAAATCAAATTAATAATTATAAATTTTTAAACGAAGTATTAATATAAGTTGTCAACGCCTCTCCTTTTAGTAAATTATTAGACAATAGGGCCAAGTCTATTGCTTTTCTTATTAATAATGATTTATTTTTTCCTTTTAATCCATTAATTTTATTGATTAGTGCATGATTCGAATTAATCACTAAATTATAAGAATCTGGCATATTACCCATCCCCATCATAGGACCACCTCCTGTCATACTCATTTCTTTCATTCGTCGCATAAATTCAGATTGAGTTATTGCAATTGGTGGTGAAGATGGACTCAAAGAATCAAAAGAAACAGAAAAATTATCTGAAGGCAATGCTTTTTCAAATAATGGCTTCAATTTGTTCTGATCTTTTTCTGAGAGAACTGATTCAATTTTATCATCTTTTTTAATTAGATTATCAATAATATCACTATCTACACGCACAAAAGACACTTTATCTAACTTACTTTCCAATTTTTGTATTAAATGAGAAACAATAGGACTATCCAACACCAACACTTCATATCCTTTCTCCTGAGCTTTAGAAACATATATGTGTTGAAGATCTGGATTATTAGTATATAGATATACTACTTTACCATCTTTATCCTTATGTGTTTCTTTAATAGCCTCACTAAATTCAGAAATAGTAAAAAACTTATTATCTACTGTTTTATAAAGAGCAAAATCCTGAGATCTTTCATAAAATTTTTCATCCGACAACATGCCGTATTCAACAATAACTTGCATATCCTTCCATTTAGACTCAAAATCTGCCCTGTCTTTTTTAAACATATCCTTCAATCTATCCGAAACTTTCTTGCTAATATGAGCAGATATTTTTTTAACATTAGAATCCGTCTGAAGAGCTGACCTTGAAACATTTAAAGGTATATCCGGGGAATCTATTACACCTTGTAAAAGAGCAAGGAAATCAGGAACCACCCCCTCCAGTGAATCCGTCACAAACACCTGATTACAATACAGTTGTATTTTTTGTCGGTTCAAATCCATATTGGGGTTAATTTTTGGAAAATACAATATCCCTGTCAACTCAAATGGAAAATCAACGTTTAAATGAATATTAAATAGAGGTTCATCAAAATTTAAGGGATATAATTCCCTATAAAAATCTTTATAGTCAGCATCTTTTAATTGCTTAGGTGCTTTGGTCCACGCAGGAGCGGGGTTATTAATAATATTATCTTCTACTACATCAACCTCATCTCCTTTTTTATTTTTCTCTTTTCTTGTTTTAGTTCCAAACTTAATTTCGATTGGCAAAAATTTACAGTACTTTGAAAGCAAAGCAGAGATTTTCGTCTCTTCTAAATACTCTACAGCATCTGCAGAAACATGTAATATAATCTCTGTTCCCCTTTCTTTCTTATCAGAGTCTTTTAAAATATATTCCGGACTCCCATCACATTCCCAAAAACATGCTTTCTCTTTTTTCACATGTGATTTAGTATAAATTTGCACTTTATCTGCAACCATAAAAGCAGAATAAAAACCCAAACCAAAATGTCCTATAATTGGAGATTTATCATTTGAATCTTCGTATTTTTTTATAAAATCTTCAGCACCAGAAAATGCCACCTGATTAATATATTGCTTGACTTCTTCTGAAGTCATACCAACACCTCTATCAATAATTGAAATCGTTGAAGCATTTTTGTCAACAATCACCTCTATTGTTAAATTTCCCAAATCTCCTTTTGCTTCACCAATAGAAGATAATTTTTTTAGTTTTGTAGTGGCATCCACTGCATTACTCACTAATTCTCTCAAAAAAATTTCCTGATCTGTATATAAAAACTTTTTAATAATAGGGAAAATATTTTCTGCCTGTACTTTTATTTTTCCTTTTGCCATGTTTGAAATTGATTTTAAAATTTAATCAACGAATTTAAATAAAAATATTAAATCTGAGAACATATAGTAAAATACTATTTTCAGAAAGAGGTATAGAAAGTCAAACTATATTATATAATTATATTATTAAAAATTGTAGCTTTGAACTACCGAAACATCTTTAAACAACACTATGAATATTATTATAATTGCACTAATACTACTAATACTTCTTGTTCCAATGATTATTTTGATCAAACAAGTAGTTTCATTTCATGACAACTATAAAAAATTAATTAAAATCATCTTTCCTCTAATTATCCTCTCTTTTTCAATAGGACTGATTAACATAATATTAACTCCAATAAAAAAAGAAAAGGAGAAAAAGTATAGATATGAATTCATAAAAACAAAGATGATTGACATCAGAAGTGCGGAATTAGCTTTCAAAGAAAAGCATAATCAATTTACAGATGATTTCAATGTGTTGATTCCATTTATTAAAATGGACTCATTTGTGATAGTACAAAAAACTGACACTTTAATAGAATACTTTAATGAAGTATATCGAGAATATCAATTTAAAGATACGATGATGGTAGACACACTCGGCAAAGTAAGTATATTAGATTCTTTATTTCACAAAAACTACCCTATTGATTCTTTAAGATATGTTCCATTTGGAGAAGGCGCAGAATTTCAATTATCTGCAGGAACTATTAACAAATCCAAAATCATAGTCCCAGTATTTGAAGCAAGAGACCCAAATCCATATGACAAAACCGATCCGCTAATAATTGGATCTATGACTGAAGCACATTTAAATGGAAATTGGCAATAAAAACGTGACAGAAAATCTCAAACTCATATTTCACTTAGATTATAGTTCATTTACTTATTCTATTTTTAACACAAACACAAATTGTTTTGAAAAAATAAAAGCTCAAGATTTTAATGCCACACAAGATTCAATCATTGAAAATATTCAACAAATTATCAGTCAAAATCAGCAATTATCAAAAAAATATAATAGTTGTTTAGGAACAATTGACATAGGAAACGGGACATTTATTCCAGAATCACTTTTTGAAGAATCAGATATTAACCATTATATTAATTTCACATCTAAAATAGATATAAATAACATTTGCCTATACACAAAACAAAATTTCTCAAATTGTTATTCAATCTTTCAAATCAACAAGATGTTATATCAAATTTTAAAACAAAACTTTAACTCACTCAAATTAAAACACAGCAGTTCATTATTAGCAGACTATTTTTTACATGTTAGCCAAGGAAACAATCCTCAATTATTTACAACTATAAAAAACCAGACTTTTCACCTTATGTTAATTGATCGTCAGAAATTTATTTTTTATAATCAATTTGAATTTCAACATGATGATGAGTTTTTATATCATTTTTTAAATTCCATGAAGGTCCTAGAATTAAATCCAAAAAAAACTGCACTATATATTAATAGCACTTTAGAAAAAGATCATGTTTTATTTAAAAAATTAAGGCAATACATGTCTCATTTCGAATTTATGAAAAGACCTTCTAAATTTTTATACAAAAATGATATAATGGAAATAGCAGATCAAAAAAATCACCATTTATTTGGACAAGTCATATGCGAATAATATCAGGGATATATAAAAATCGTCGTATCAATTTTAACAACCTTAGAATTCGACCAACAACTGACTTTGCAAAAGAAAGTTTATTTAATGTACTGAGTAATTATTACGATTTCAATAAAATATCTGTCTTAGATTTATTTGCAGGATCTGGAAATATTAGTTATGAATTTATTTCTAGAGGATCAACACACACAACGGCTATTGATAGTAATTTAAAATGTGTAAAATTTATGCAAAAAATACAATCTAAATTTGCAATAGACAACTTCAATATTCAACATGCAAATAGTGTTTTTTACTTAAAAAAAACACAAAAAAAGTACGACTTAATTTTTGCAGATCCACCATACACATACCAACAAAACGAGTATGATAAAATTATAAATCTAATATTTGAAAAGAATATATTAAATACAAATGGTACTTTAATTCTTGAACATTCTAAATTAATTAACTTTGAAACATGTAAATATTTTTATATGAAAAAGAGATATGGAAGTGTCAACTTTAGTTTTTTGAAAAATGAAGAATAAAAAAGCTATATTTCCCGGAAGCTTTGACCCAATCACATTCGGTCATATAGACATTATTAATCAAAGTCTAGAATTATTTGAAACTATTGTAATAGGCATCGGAATTAATGAATCAAAAAAACACATGTTTGATATTGATCATCGAAAAGATTTTATAACCTCAATCTTTGAAAAAGATCCACGGATTTTAATTAAAAAATACTCGGGCTTAACAATAGATTTTTGCCAACAAGAAAAAGCACACTATATAATTAGAGGTATTAGAAACACTGCTGATTTAGAATATGAAAAAACCATTTCTCTTGCAAATCAACAGCTTAATAAAAATGTGAATACTATATTTTTTCCAGCAAAAAAAGAACACACCTTTATATCATCGACTATTGTTAGAGAAATTATATTAAACCAAAGAGACTTGATGCAACATTTAAAACATTTTGTTCCCTCAATTATTATTAAAAAAATTGAACAGCAATTTATGTAACACAAGCCTAATCGAATCATATGTTCGAATGCCATGAACATCTTGCATAGGTATCCAAGCAACCTTAACAATTCCCTCATCAATCTGAGGTATTAATTTTACATGTGTTTTTGACTGCATCAAAAACCATGTTGTTTCTTTTAAAATCATCATAGGTGAACTTATTGACTTTGAAATATTATACATATGATAGGTTTTATACTGAGTTGGAAGAAAATCTAAATCTTTGACGTTAGTTTCTTCACCCACCTCTCTTTGGGCGGCTTCTTCTACAGACTCATCACTATCCACTTTTCCTTTTGGCAAATCCCACATGCCGTTTTTATAAATCATTAATAATGAATTACTCTCATTTTGAACCAAACCTCCGGCAGCAATTAAAAATTGATGCTGATTTTTGAATCTTTCAAATACAGAGAACGGGGAGCTACAACAGTATAGTAAATTAATATTTAAACAATAATTACACTGCAATAAGTATTTTTCCAACTCTAAATAAGAGGAAACTTTATGAAAATCAACTAAGTTATTAACATTGTTTACTTCATCTAAAAAAAGAATAAAAAAATTATTTATAAAAACTTTATAAATTTGCTGCATGATAATTAGTAAAAAAAAATCTGAACAAGTTGCAGAAATATTATTAAATATAAATGCTGTAAAATTACAACCTTCTAATTTTTTTACCTGGACTTCAGGAAAAAAATCACCAATTTATTGTGATAACAGATTGTTATTGTCATATGTAAAAGAAAGAAAAGTCATTAGAGACTTTTTTTGTGAATATATAGCAGATAAATATAGTAACATAGACTATATTGCTGGTGTAGCTACAGGAGCCATTCCACACGGAATGATGGTTGCTGACAAACTCGAATTACCTTTTGTTTATATAAGACCCGAAGCTAAAAAACATGGCCGCAAAAACCAAATAGAAGGAGAATTAAAACCAGAAAGTAATGTGATTGTAATTGAAGACTTAATTAGTACAGGAAAAAGTAGTATGAAGGCTATAGAAGCCGTCGAACAAAGTGGATCAAAAGTAATAGAATTAATTTCAATATTCACATATGAATTTGTTGACCAAAACAAACTAAAAAGACCTTACTTCTCATTATGTAATTACTCTACGTTAATTGAATTTGCTATTAAAAAAAATATGATCAACAAAAATGACAAGGACATATTATTCAAATGGCAAAAAAAAGCTTCTAACTAATACAATAAAAACTTTATATCATTAGCATTTACAGTAGTTACAACTGAATTCTTTGTCTGAATAGATAAAAAACCTCTTTTCGTTGTGGCTAAAATTTTAACAAATACTTTGCGATTATTTAATAAACATGGTACATATTGTTGAGTACCATGCAAAGCAGAAAAATATGCTTTTTTTAGACTCATTTTATTTTCCAAATAAAGAGTTATACTTTTTTTTAATTTTTCGATCAACAACTTAAAAACTTTATCTACTTCAAATAATTTTTCAGTAACTTGATAGATTGAAGTGCAATCTGGAAGATCACTGGGAAACCTAGAATTATTTATATTTAATCCCACACCCACAATACAATAAGAATCACCATCAACCTTAATGGACTCTATTAGAACACCTGATATTTTTTTATTATTGAATATAATGTCATTTGGATACTTAATAACCGCCGGAACCCCTAACTCCTTTAAGAAATGAACAATAGAACAAGTGGCAAACATATTTATATCAAATAAATTTATTTTAGAATGTAATTTGACCGAAAAACTAAAAGTTAAACCTTTATCAGCATCAGAAAACCATATTTTACCCATCCTACCACGACCTTGCAGTTGTTTATTAGCAACAACAGTTAATGTATTTTTAAAACCCAGATTTTTATATAAATCTATTAGGTAATCATTAGTCGATGGCAATTCTTCGAAACAAGTAATAAAATTAAAACAACTATCCAAAGGATACAACTGCGTCATATCATAAAATATTTAATGAAATACTTTTTATAAATTCTAAAATTATATTTTTGTGAAAACTAATATAAAAATAGTACTGAAATTAGGTCAATTAAAACAAATAAAAATATAAATTTGGTAATTGATGCTATCAAAGAAAAAAAAGGAAAGGAAATTGTAGTGATTAATCTGACAAAAACCAAACATGCTCCATCTGATTTTTTCGTAATTTGCAGCGCTACATCAAACACACAAATTGATGCAATAGCAGATAATGTTATAAGCTTTTTAAAAGAAACAGCAAATTTGAACATATGGCAAGAAGAGGGACGAAATTCTAATTGGAGGCTACTAGATTATGTTAATATAGTTATCCATATTTTTAAAGAAAATACGCGAGAATATTACAAATTAGAAGAGCTATGGTCAGATGAGGAAATAAAAAAAATAAGCTAAAGTGAAGAAAAAAAACGAACAAAAAGGAATTAACATATATTGGGTTTATGGTGCTATTGCCATATTTTTTATTGGAATACAATTTTTCAATAGTTTTTCATCATCTACTGAAAAAATCACAAAAAATGAATTCTTGAATGAATTCTTGAATGAAAATGAAGTTGAGAAAGTAGTGATTGTAAATAATGAATTTGTTGAAGTATATATAAAGGAAAGTAAATTAAATAAAGAAAAACATAAAGGAGTTCATCAAATTGGTCCACATTATTACTTTAACATAACTAGTGGAGAACAATTTGAAGAGGATTTAAAAGAATTCTATATAACCAATAAATCTATTGAAAGTTATAATCAAATAAATGTAGATGTAGAAATACGCAAAGATATATTTGGGGATATGCTTGGATGGATTATCCCACTAGCTATTATGTTGATGATCTGGATATATATAATGAGACGAATGAGTGGTGGTGGTGCATCTGGAGGCGGGATTTTTAATATTGGAAAATCCAAAGCAGAACTTTTTGATAAAAATACTAATGAAAAAACTACATTTAAAGATGTCGCAGGTTTGGAAGGAGCTAAAGAGGAAGTGAAAGAAATTGTAGATTTTTTAAAAAATCCAAAAAAATACACATCATTAGGAGGCAAAATACCAAAAGGAGTATTATTAGTGGGCCCTCCTGGAACAGGAAAAACATTATTAGCAAAAGCAGTAGCTGGAGAAGCTCAAGTGCCATTTTTTTCGCTAAGTGGATCCGATTTTGTAGAAATGTTTGTAGGAGTTGGTGCATCTAGAGTAAGAGACCTATTTAAAACAGCAAAAAGCAAATCCCCATCAATTATATTTATTGATGAGATAGATGCAATAGGAAGAAGTCGTGGAAAAAATCAAATTACAGGAGCTAATGATGAAAGGGAAAATACGTTAAATCAATTACTGACGGAGATGGATGGATTTGGCACAAATCATCATGTAATTGTGATTGCCGCAACAAATAGAGCAGATGTCTTAGATAAAGCACTAGTTCGTGCTGGCCGATTTGATCGACAAATCTATGTTGACTTACCTGAGCTATCTGAAAGAAAAGCAATCTTTAAAGTGCACACAAATGATCTAAAAATCAACAAAAAACTAGATCTAGATTTTCTAGCTAAACAAACACCTGGATTTAGTGGTGCTGACATAGCGAACTTATGCAATGAAGCTGCTTTAACTGCAGCAAGAAAAAATAAAAAAATGATCTCAAGAGAAGATTTTCTAGAAGCAGTAGACAGAATTGTAGGAGGAGTCGAAAGAAAAAATAAACTAATGACTATTGAAGAAAGAAAAATTATTGCATACCATGAAGCTGGACATGCTATTGTAAGCTGGATGCTCGAACATGCTGCACCACTAGTCAAAGTTACCATCGTGCCAAGAGGCAAATCACTGGGAGCAGCATGGTATCTACCTGATGAAAGACAAATCACTAGAATTGAACAAATGTTAGATGAAATGTGTGCAACATTAGGTGGTAGGGCAGCAGAAGAAATCATATTTAATAAAGTTTCAACAGGAGCTTTAAATGACTTAGAAAAAGTGTCAAAACAAGCAAAAGCCATGGTTTTAATTTATGGATTTAATAAAAAAATTGGTAATGTCACATACTATGATTCTAGTGGGCAAGAAACATTCTTTAACAAACCATATAGTGAGGATACTGCAAAAACAATTGACCAAGAAATTAAAAAAATCATTGAAGAAGAGTATGTTCGCGCAAAAAAAATTCTAAAAAAATATAAAAAACGTTTAGAAGAACTAGCTAATCTACTCTTAAACAAAGAAGTTATCTTTAGGGAAGATTTAGAAAAAGTCCTAGGAAAAAGACAATGGATAGCCGTAGAAAAAATAAACATCAATAAGTTCCGAAAAAAATGAATCTTTTTGAGAAATTAAAACGAGTTACAGGACTCAGATCCGAGCCAAAAAAAATCAACGAGGAAACAAAACAATATGAAATCTCAAAAGATGATTCCCTTGATGTAATATTTGCAAAATCTTTAATTCAAAATCATGGCAGTTTTTTTTATTGTGATAATGAACCAGACTTAATACATACCATCCAAGTATTAATAAAAGATCTAAAGGTGGATCAAATCTACTGCATTGAACCCATACTCCAAACACTACTATCTAAATCCGACATACACTATACTTCAAACAATCCAAGTTGTGATGCTATTTTATCCTCATGTGAATATTTGATTGCACAAAAAGCAAAAATTATGCTATCATCAAAACAATTAGGATCAAATAACATAAAGAATTTACCTAAAAATCATATTATTATAGCATATGCATCACAAATCGTTAAAAATCTGAGTGAAGGTATGTCTGGAATTAATATGCGACATATTGATAACCTCCCATCTACAATTACCACAATAAAAAGCAAGCAAAAGAATGATATTCAAGATTTAGATGGAAACATAAAAAATCTAAGTGTCATATTAATTGAGGATTTTAATAGTTAATGATTACACCAACTACTATTTCTTAATATGAAGATAATTTCTTTCGATAGCACCAAAACTTTTATAAAACCTTTTGACTCCTGAAATATTAGAACCCTCAAAATCTAAGACCTTATTTTTCAAACATTCTTGTTGAATATAATGATCCACTAAAATAGTCATAGCATTAGACTGAATCAATTTGCTAGAAGCATTGAACAATAGAATATCTCTACTTTTTGGCATCTTTAGAGTTCCACATTTAACAATGAAATTCATTGCCAGCACCTCTTCTCTCCAATTATATAATGCAGAAAGATAGCCAACATCCTTCTCTAAACATTTTGAAATTAAATCTATGATAATTGAATAATGATGAGATTTTAAATTCGCTTTAATGCCAACATACTTTCGAAATATATTCATGAAATTATCTAAATCATGCATCTCTCGAATGGAAAAATTAGAATCCTGGTTTTTTTTTAAATGACGTTTAGCATTAGTCGTATAATTATCAAATATTGATTCATAATCTTTGATTAAATCTAATTCTAGATTAACTCTATCTATACATTTAATATGTGGATATGAATCCTGAATCTGTTTCTTAAAAAACTTAGAACAATCATGATTGATTGAAAATTCAAATTTTTTAAACTTATTATCTAAAAAAAAGATGATGTCAAAAAACGTGCCAGGATTTAACAATAATGGGGATGGAGAAAAAGGACCTAATTGTTGACAAAATAATGGATGAATAATGTTATTAAAAAATAATTTTTTTTTTATCACTATTGGAAAAACCAACTCATAGTCACCATAGACCAAACCATTCCATTCATCTGAAACAATATCTAAATACCAGGATAAAGCATAAACTTTTGAATTAATAGAATTCAGAACACACTTATCCCACTGTATTCTATTAATTTCTTTATTATTTAAAAATTTAATTTTTTTCATCTAAAATATATTTTATCATATCTTCATAAATGTTTTCCCAACCTTTCCATATATTTTTATAATTTAAAGACTCATTGTGCCAAATGGAAATAAAAGTACCATTAACTTTTTTAACTTCATCAATTATAGACTTTATCAATTCTAAGGATTGATGATTATTTAAATTCATGTAATAATTTAATGTGGCATCCATAATAGCAAACGAATGTATTTTCAAATCAGTGGCATGATTTTTTTCTAAATCAAAGAAATAAAAACTATATGAAGTACCCGCCCTAAAACCAGGAAAAGTAGGAAATCCCATACTATAATCATCTGTAATATTATATTTAATTAAATTTTGATAATTTTTTGGAATATTCAAATGTAAAAAATGTTGCCTGTTAAGAGTAATATCTTGATTCAAGATAGATTTTAGTCTAATAATCTCTGTATGTATTTTTTTTTGTGACTTTAATGATTGATAAGAAGCATGAATACCAATAGAACAAAATTCAAACACCTTATGTATTATCTGCTGGATTTTTTTACTGGAAAATGAAATATTTTTGTCATATCTTCCATAGTCTCCCAGAAGAAAGAAAAAAATTGTTTTCAATTTATATTTAGTATGTATATCCAATAACCTATCATATGTATCATATGGATCTTTTTGACTAAAAAAGATTACACGCCACCTTTCTTTTAAATTTTTAAAATCCAATTGAAAAATGTCTTTCAAACAAGCCCCAAACGTTCTGAGAACGCCCTTTTCTAAATAGGCAAAAGCATTATCAACATCTATGGTGTTAACAAATTGAAAAGTATGTTCTTTAAAAGTAATAGTTGGAAACTGGACTTGTAATTTTCTTTTTACATATAATATCCAATGATCCACCACTGGAATATTTAAAAAATTATGAATATATGCAAGACTTTCAACTACCGGAAATCTGCCCATTTCATCTGTCACATTTGACACATATTCCTCATATCTAGTTAACATATAAAATGAAGCTGCAAAGGGGTCAAAAGGTAAAGCAGAGGAATCAGAACATTGAAAAAAAACCTTAGTTTTTTTATATGTAGAAATACGTAAATCTTGTTTTCGAATTTCTGTTTCAAACAAAAAGTCCGAAGCTTCAAAAAACAGTGCATTTGACATCCTTTTTCTTGAGTATTCAATCTTTGGAAGATTAGAATTATTAAAAAATTCTAAATCAGTAGTTATAGAAATTTCTAAACCTAAAATGTGATAAAAAACATGATTAAAAATATAATCTAATCTAGAAGATCTTTCTTCTAAATAAATAAGTAAATCCATAAAACAAAAATAGTCAATTAACTACTTTTCTTCTTCATTAATTTGGATTTCAAACGAGCAGCTTTATTCTTATGAATCACATTTCTTTTTTCTAACTTATCAATCATAGAAATAATTTTCGGTGTCTTTTTCTCTCCTTCTTTAGAGGAATCCGAAAGAGCACCTCTCATTGCATTCCTCACTGTCTTATGCAAATATTTATTTCCTTCTTGTCTGACCTTAGTAGAACGAATTCTTTTTTTTGTTGATTTATGATTTGCCATTTAATTTTTTTTTAGTAGTCCCTAGGGGGATCGAACCCCTATTTTCAGGATGAAAACCTGATGTCCTAACCATTAGACGAAGGGACCTAGTTTTTTTCTCTAACTTATAGAGGTCGCAAAATTAATAACTTTTATTCTGAAATAAAAGGAAAATTAATACGATTTAGCAAAAACAACTCGCTGAACAGACGGTTTTCCAGTCAAAATACATTTACCAGCTTCTTTTTTAACATCAATTGGAATACACCTAATAGTTGCTTTTGTAATTTTTTTAATTTCATTTTCTGTCTCCGAAGTACCATCCCAATGAGCTAAAACAAAACCGCCTTGAGTAATTTTTTCTTGAAATATAGAAAAGTCATCTACTGAAAATGTGTTTTTTTCATTAAATAACTTTGCTCTTTCAAATAAATTCTCTTGTATTTCATCTAATAAAATTGTGATTTCTGGAACAACATCATCTAACTTTAAAAACTTTTTTTCTAAAGTATCTCTCCTAAATAGCTCTACAGTATTTTGATCTAAATCTCTGGGCCCCATGACAAGTCTTATAGGCACCCCCTTTACTTCATATTCAGCAAATTTCCAACCTGGTTTTTGTGTGTCTCTAAAATCTTCTTTTACTCTAATATTCTTGGCCCTCA
>NZWM01000005.1 GCA_002698365.1 Flavobacteriales bacterium
AGACAGATCTATGATGAATGCAACATTTACACTAAAAAACTCCGATTTAAAAGATAAATTTGAGAAATTATGTATTGAGAAAGGTATTAGCGGCATTAATGGTCATAGATCTGTGGGTGGATATAGAGCATCTATGTACAATGCCTTAGATATTGAAAGTGTAAATGCATTAACCGAAACAATGCAACAACTAGAAAAAATAGGATAAATGAAAAAAACAATATTAATAAACGATGGTATTTCAGATTTGGGCAAACAAAGACTCATCAAATATAATTTCAAGATAATTGATAAACACATTCACCAAAACGAATTAATTACATTTATTAATGAAAATTCAATTTCAGCAATACTTGTTCGTAGTGCTACGGAAATCAGAAAAAATATTATTGACGCCTGTCAATCTATAAAATTAATTGGAAGAGGTGGCGTTGGGATGGACAATATAGATGTCGAATATGCTAAAAAGAAAGGCATACATGTTATCAACACCCCTGGAGCATCTTCATTATCTGTAGCAGAACTAGTCTTTGCTCACTTTTTCAGTATGGCAAGACAAATATATCATTCAAATAGAACAATGCCATTAGAGGGCGATTTACATTTCAAAAAGCTAAAAAAAGACTATTCAAAAGGAGTTGAATTAAAAGGTAAAAATCTAGGCATTATTGGATTTGGTAAAATTGGTCAAGAAGTAGCTAAAATTGGACTTGGACTTGGAATGCGTGTTTTTTTTTATGACACATATATCAAAAAACACAAAATCACATTAGAATTTTATAATGAAAAAACAGTGGATTTTGAGTTAAAACAAACAGATTTTAATGAATTATTAAGAAAATCCGACATGATTACAATACACGTTCCAAAACAACACAAGCCATTAATTACAGCTAAGGAATTGAAATTGATGAAGAAGACGGCTCTTATAGTTAATACTGCTAGAGGTGGAATCATTGATGAAAAAGAGCTACTGAACACTTTGAATAATAGAAATATTAAATCTGCTGGATTAGATGTGTATGAGGATGAACCAACACCAAAAATGAGTGTCTTAATGAATGAATACATATCATTATCACCTCATATTGGAGCTGCTACAACCGAGGCACAAGAACGCATTGGCATTTCATTAGCTGAACAAATAAATAAAATACTAAATGGTTAAAATAAGTACATTTCAAGCTTTACGACCAACTGAAAAATTAGTTGAAAAAGTCCCTACTCAAGCATATTCAAATTATTCAAAAGAAAAGGTAAAAAAAGAGATTAATAAAAATAAATATAGTTTTTTAAATATTATCACTACTAATCCTAATCTGTCAATTGCAAAAAGATTTAACACTATTCGATCCAACTTCAATAAATTTAAAAAAGAAGGTGTCCTAATGAAAGATGAAAACCATGGTCTATACATATATCAGCAAACAACAGATAAACATAGATATACTGGTTTAATTTGTGCTATTGAATTAGAAGAATATCAAAATAAAAAAATTAAAATACATGAAAAGACCATAAAAAAAAGAGAAGAGCTATTCTCCAAATATCTTTCAATCACTAAAATTCATGCAGAACCAATATTAATAACTTATGACTCGATAAAAACATTTATCGATCAAAGTAACATTTCAGATGAAAATAAATTATATGATTTTCAAAACAAGGACGGAATTAAACATGAGGTATGGAAAATTATTGATCAACAAAAAATCAAAAAAATGATAAAAAATTTCGATTCAATTCCCTACTTATATATTGCGGATGGACACCATCGCATGGCATCTTCCTTAAAATGTGGAAAAACCCAAAAATGCTTAGCCTATATACTCACAAAACAAGAACTCACGACACATCCTTTTCACAGAGTCTTATCAACAAAAAAATCAAAAAAAAAGATCTTGCAAGATATAGGGATACATTTTAATATTAAAAAAATAAAATTGCCGTATCAACAAAAAAATAATATACAACTTTATATTAACCGAGAATGGTATGAAATCATACTTAAAAAAGAAGAAAAACAAAACATTTTAGACGATTTGTTAGTGTCTAAATTATTGGAGAATATTTTGAAACCAATTTTCAACATTGCAGACGAAAGAGGCAGTAAAAATATTCGTTTTATAGCAGGTAACACACCAATAAAAAATATCACTAAAAACATCAAGAATAATGAAATTTTATTTTTCATGAATACAATACCAATAGACACAATTATTAAAATTGCAAACCAAAATCAAACTACACCACCAAAAAGCACATTTATTTCGCCTAAAATACCCAGTGGTTTAATCATGATGGAACTAATATGAATTTTGAAAAAAATATCGAAAAGATACAGGGTCAAACAAAAAAGGCACAATTAATAGTTGTGACAAAAAACCAAAGCCTAAAAAACATCAAAAGAATCTATCAAATAGGTCACAGAAATTTTGGGGAAAATAAAGTACAAGACTTATTAACAAAACAACAACAACTACCACATGATATCAATTGGCACATGATTGGTCATCTACAAAGCAATAAAGTAAAACTAATTGCACCTTTTATACACATGATTCAATCTGTAGACAGCCTAAAATTAATAAAAACAATAAATAATTGTGGCGAAAAAAATCAACGTATTATTAATTGTTTAATTCAAATTAAAATTGCTGAAGAAGACACAAAACATGGATTCAGTATTACAGAAGCAACACAAATGTTAAGGACAGACATATTATCACAGTATAATTATATAAGTGTTAAAGGCATTATGGGAATGGCATCATTTACTGCAAATATTAATCAAATAAAAAAAGAATTTAAATTAATGAAACAACTCTTTGATTCATGCCGTCCTAAATACAAGATTTTATCTATGGGTATGAGTAATGATTATACAATAGCCTATGAAGCTGGTTCTAATATGATTAGAGTGGGATCAGCTATTTTTAAATATTAATCTTTCCAAAGATAAGTATCTAAATAATTCACAATATTAGATTCTATTCGACTAAGAATGTCTGTGTTATCTGCTTTTTGAAAATCTTCACCAGTAATACTATTAAACAGTTCTATATATCTATCAGAAACTGAATTAGTAAAATCTTGTGTTAAATCCGGAATACTTTGCCCCTCTTTACCCTGAAAACCATTTGCTATTAACCATTCTCGAACAAACTCTTTAGAAAGTTGTTTTTGACTCTCACCTAAATCTTGTCGTTTTTGATAATCTTGCAAATAAAAATAACGTGATGAATCAGGTGTATGTATTTCATCAATCAACACAATACGACCATCTTGGGTTTTTCCAAACTCATATTTAGTATCCACCAAAATTAAGCCCTTTTCTTGAGCAAACTCTGTTCCCCTTTGAAATAAATCACGTGTAATTTTTTCTAAGTAAATATAATCTTGCTCATCTACTAAACCCGTTTTAATAATTTCTTCCCTAGAAATATCTTCGTCATGACCCTGGTCAGCTTTTGTAGTTGGGGTAATAAGGGGTTCCGGAAACCGATCATTTTCTTTCATACCGTCAGGCATTGCAACTCCACATATATGTCTTTTACCACTTTTATATTCTCTCCAAGCGTGACCAGACAAATAGCCTCGTATGACCATCTCAACTTTAATAGGCTGACAGTAATGGCCCACCGTAACAACTGGGTCTGGACATGCTATTTTCCAATTTTCAATAATGTCAGATGTGAGGTCTAAAAAACTATTAGCTATTTGATTTAAAACCTGACCTTTATATGGTATACCAACAGGTAAAACTGTATCAAATGCAGAAATTCGATCTGTTGCAATCATTACTAAATATTTATTATCTATAGTATATACATCACGTACTTTTCCTTTATAAACATTACTTTGTGCTCGAAAATTAAAATCTGTTTTTACAATTGTTTTTGAATCCATAATAATTATTTTTTATATGCTTTGATAATACTTTTAACTAATTGATGTCGAATAACATCTTTTTCATTAAATTTAACTACACCAATCCCATCCAAGGGTTTAAGAATTTTTGTCGCATGAACCAAACCTGATTTTTGCGTTTTAGGAAGATCAACTTGAGATATATCACCACAAATAATAAATTTAGATGCAGGCCCCATTCGAGTAAGAAACATTTTCATTTGATTAACAGTAGTGTTTTGTGCTTCATCTAATATAACAAAAGCTTTATCTAAAGTCCTACCTCTCATAAATGCTAATGGAACTATTTCAATTTGATTTTTTTCCATATATGAATTTAACTTTTCCTTAGAAACCATATCATTTAAAGCATCATACAATGGGCGCATGTATGGACTCAGCTTATCATACAAATCTCCAGGCAAGAAACCTAAATTTTCTCCTGCTTCTACAGCTGGTCTAGTTAATATTACCTTTTTCACCTCCTTATTTCGCAATGCTCGGATAGCAAGTGCTACAGCAATATAAGTTTTACCAGTTCCTGCGGGCCCTATAGAAAACAACAAATTATTTTTTTCTGACAACATAACCATTTCTCTTTGTGAGATTGTCTTAGGCTTAATAACGTTTCCATTATTAGCTGAAAGAAAAAAATCAAAAGACAAATTAGTTTCATTAAAACCTTTATTCAACAATCTTTCAACATCTTGTGTTTCAAGTATTTGATTTTTTTTTAAATACTTTGTGATATAAGAGAATGTTTGTTTAAATCTATCTACACTAATCTTGTGGCCTTTAATAAAAATCTGTGTACCTCTTGGGGTGATAATTAAATCTTCAAAATGAGATTTTATTAAATTTATATTGCAATTCCTAGGTCCATATATATCTATTGGATTTGAAGAATTTAAAATAATTTTATCTTTAACGATGTCATTCATAATGAATGGCTAAATATATAGAAAAAATTAAGTATTTTACCACTTTAAATACAAGATTATTTTATAATTATAATAACATGAGTATTATTACACTAACATCTGATTACGGGACTAAAGATTTTTTCATTAGTGCAGTTAAAGGAACTATATTATCCGAATTAAATATAAAGGATGTTCAAATAATAGACATTTCTCATGAGGTCACTCCATTTAATTTACCCGAGTGTGCATACATTGTGAAAAACGCTTATCATTCTTTTCCAAAGAACAGTATTCATATTATTGCAATAGACACCGAAAAACAAAAAAACAAAAGACATATTGCTGTATATATTGACGGACATTATTTCATCACTTCTGATTCAGGTCTATTATCATTAGTTTTTCCCAAAACCAAAGCAACTGAAATAGTTGAAATTGATATTGGAGGAGAATATGAAACAGAATTATTCCCTACCAAAGATATTTTTGTAAAAGTAGCATGTCATATTTTACGTGGCGGCACATTAAGTGTAATAGGGCACAAAATAGACACATTCAATTCTTTTAAAAACTTAATGCCTGTTGAAATTAACAATGGAAAATCATTAACTGGAGACGTAATCTACATTGATCGATTTGGAAATATTATAACTAATATAGAAAAAGATTTATTTCAACAAACAAAAGGAGAAAGAGATTTTATAATATATTTACCCAGGGGAAAAGAAGTAAATAAAATTTGTAAAACGTATAGTGATGTCCCTGATGGCAAAGCTTTAATACTATTCAATTCTTCCAACCTCTTGGAGGTTGCTATAAATCGTGCTGACAAAAATGCTAAAGGTGGAGCGAGTACACTTTTAGGAATAAAGGAAGGAGATCAAATTATTATTGACTTTATAAATATCAAAAAAGTGTAAAATAATGTACGCAATTTACAAAAAAGAAATAAAATCATTTTTTAATACTATAGAAGGTTATGTGGCCATAATAGTTTTTTTTATCAGCACATCGCTAATACTATGGTATATACCAAGTGATTACAATATCATATATAATAAACAGGCAAGCTTATCACCTTTTTTTTCAGTCAGTCCTTGGGTGTTATTATTTCTCATGCCTGCAATTACAATGAAAATGTTAAGTCAGGAAAGCTCACAAAAAACAATAACCATACTCCTCACAAAGCCGATAAAAAAATGGGAAGTTATTTGTGCTAAATTTTTAGCTAGCTTCACTATTGGATGCATAGCTGTTTCACCTAGTTTTATCTTTGTGTATTCTGTACTTGAATTAAGTGAACCTGTTGGCAATTTAGATTATGGTGAGCTAATTGGTTCATATATTGGACTAGTAATGCTAATAGGGACTTATAGTGCAATTGGTTTATTTGGATCTATAATATCTAAAAATATGATGATTGCTTTTATTTTAACAACAATTATTATTTTATTTTTCTTATTTGGTCTTGATTTATTAAGTAACAATTATGATAATTCACTATTACAATACCTTTGTATTAACACTCACTACGAATCTATTAGTAGAGGAGTAATTGACTCAAGAGACATTACATACTTTATATCAATCACTGCTTTTTTTCTTATTACTTCGACAATTATAATAGAAAAACAAAACTCATAAAATGAAGGAACCATTAAAAAATAGCATCACACCTACATTGACACTCATTATCTTAATACTATTTAATATAGTATCAAATTATTATTTTACGCGTATTGACTTAACTGACGACAAAAGGTACTCTATCTCAAAAGAAACTCGAAAATTAATTAAAGAAATTGATGATATTATTTATTTCAAAATCTATCTACATGGGAATATTCCGATGGAATATAAAAACTTAAGCCAAGAGCTAAAACACATGTTAAATGAGCTAAGAGCATATTCAAAATACATACAATATGATTTCATTGATCCCAGTTCACTAGACAATGATGAATATAAAATAGCCTTACAAGAAGAACTATATAAAAAAGGTATCACTCCTGTACCACATAGAAGCTATGAAAACAATAAACTAGAAGAAACCTGGATATTTCCAGGCATTACAGTTTCATATAAGACTAAAGAAATTTCTATACCGCTAATTAATGAAAGTTTAATGCATGATCCAAAGACAGTAATTAAGCAATCGATTGATAGATTAGAGTATTCATTAATTAATGCTATCCGAAGACTCATGGTAAAAAAGAAAAAAATTGGCTTAATTAATGGACATGATGAAACCACCAACAATCTTATTGAGTCATTCAAAGAGTTAGTCTCAGCAAACTATCACATAATTGATTTGCCGCCAATTAATGGCCAATTAAATGCTCTAAAGGACGTGGATTGCATTATAATAAATAATCCGAAAGATTATTTTACAGAAAAAGATAAATTTATTATAGATCAATTTATTATGAATGAAGGGAAAAGCATTTGGATATTAGGTGGAACAAATGCCAATATGGACAGCTTAACTCAAAAAAATGAAACTCTTGTAATGCCTCTTGAAAATAGAAATTTAAATGATTTATTATTTAAATATGGTATTCGAGTCAACAATAATTTAATACAAGATTTACAAGCAGCACCTATTCCAATTGTCACACACTATATAGATGAAAAACCCCAATGGACATTCTTCCCTTGGACATTCTTTCCAATTCTTAGCACAACTCCCAATCATCTAATCACGACAAACATCAATCCTATAAAATCACAATTTCCAAGTTCTATTGACACCATCGGTAATCAAATTGAAAAAACTATATTATTAAAAACTACAAAAAACACCAAAATAAGTAGGACGCCAGCATTAATTAATTTAGAAAGTTTAAAAACAGAGCCGGATGAATTAACCTTCAACAACAATGAACAAAACATAGCCGTATTATTAACTGGATTTTTCGAATCAGTATTTCAAGACCGCATACCATTAAACATACAAGAAGACCCAAATATAAACTTTACAAAAAGGACAGCGAAATCAAATAAAATGATTGTGATATCTGATGGATATTTTATTAACAATCAGTTTTTTAAAGGAAATTCACTCCCCGTGGGGTTTGATAAACATACTGGAAAACAATATGGAAATGGAGATTTTATTTTAAACTGCATTGATTATTTACTAGATGATGAAATGTTCATTAAAATACGATCCAAAAACACGGACTTGCGTCTATTAAATACACAAAAAATTAAAACAGAACAAAAATATTGGAAGATATTAAATATATTAATGCCAATTCTGTGTATTTTAATAATTGGGTTAATTCTATTTACGATAAGAAAACGAAAATATACTTAATAGCAAAAAATGAAAAAAATTTTATCATATATATTCATTATTATTAGTCTTATACTTTTAATTTTTTTCGGAATAAGAAAAAATAAAAACACAAGCACTTTGCGAGATGACAAACGAGATTTTTCTATTTCTGACACTTTATCGATTGATAAAATAATAATTGAGAATAGAAGTTTGGAAAAATTAATATTACAGCGAAATAGACAACAAACTGAATGGAGTCTAAATGACACATTAATTGCGAATCCATATTCTATAAACCTGCTATTAAAAACTATAAAAGAAATGCAAATAAAACAGCCAATTGCAAGATCTGCTTTAGAAAATGTAATTAAAAGAATGGCTATACAAAATACAAAAGTGGATTTCTTTAAGAATAATAAAAAAATAAAAACCATATATATCGGTGGAGAAACCGCCGATCAACTAGGAACATTCATGATGATAGAAGGAGCAACAGAACCATATATAGTCCATATTCCTGGATTTAATGGCTATCTAAGTTCTAGATTCTCATGCAAAGAACAACTTTGGCGTAGTAAAAAAATATTTCCTAAGCAAATAAAAACTGTGACATACAAAAAAAATAATTCTAAAATAGGATATAGTAATAGCCAAAAAAAAATTCAAAATATCTATTGCGAAAAATTTATAACCAATAATAAAAACCTAGAAAAAGATATTAAATCCCGTACTCCTTTTATTACAATAGAAATAAGCACAGAAACAGGCTCAAAAGAACATCTTTATTGCATTAGAAAAAAAACCGTAAACAAAATAAAATATAAAAATCAAGAATATGATGAAGAACGTTTTTATGGCTTAATAAATAACACAATCATGCTAATTCAATATAAACAATTTAAAGAGATAGACTTATCAGATGAAGTGAAAAAGATCTTTATGCCATGGTATGAAAATCAATAAATCATAAAATATATATCGAATTCTTTTAAGAAAAAGATAAAAATTTTGAAACGCTTAATTATATTTACAAAAAAAAAACAATTTCATGAAGTTTATAATATCGAGCAATAATTTACTAAAAACAATCCAGCCGCTAATAGGGGTTGTAGGTAATAATTCTGCGTTACCAATCATTGAAAATGTGTTATTAGAATTACATCAAAATACACTTAGAATAAAGGCTACAGATTTACAAACAACAATAATTAACACAACAAATGTTGAATCTGAATCAAATGAATCAATTGCCGTGAATGCAAAGTTATTACTGGAAACTTTGAAATCATTTCCTGAGCAACCTTTAACTTTTAAAACAAACACAGAAAATAACACATTAGAAATCACATCTGATCAAGGAAACTACACCTTGTCTTATGTAAATAGTGAAGAATTTCCAAATACTCCTGAACTAAACGACTCTCAATCCATAGTAATGTCAGTCAATACACTTCAAAAAGGTATAAAAAACACACTATTTGCAACTAGCAATGATGAACTCAGACCAGTTATCAATGGAATTTCAATTGAAATTAACAAAGAGAATATTCTATTTGTGGCTACTGATGCTCATAAGCTAGTGAAATATGAAAACAAAATAGAAACACATGATTCCGCCAGTTTTATTGTTCCTAAAAAACCTCTTCAATTATTGAAAAACATATTAAATGAAATTAATGAAGATGTCCAGATTCAATATAACAAAACAAATATTATTTGTTCATTTGAGGGAATGGAAATATACTGTAGATTAGTAGATGGAAACTATCCAAACTATGCAGCAGTAATACCTCAAGAAAATCCAAATCAATTATGCTTAGATAGAAATCTACTATTAAATGCTTTGAAACGAGTTTCAATTTTTTCTAACCAAAGTACAAGAAGAGTCAAGTTTAAAATAAGTGGGAGTGAACTTATTATATCCGGAGAAGATTTAGATTTTTCTAATAAAGCTAATGAAACATTAAAATGTGAATATGATGGAAATGACATCGAAATTGCTTTTAACGGAAAATTTTTAATTGAAATCCTAGGTACTTTAGAGTCAAATAAAATAAATATGTATTTTTCAAACCCTAGTAAAGCAGCTATCATTAAACCTGATGACAACACGGAAGAGAACGAAGATGTTTTAATGTTAATTATGCCAATGCATATTGATGACCAATCAAATTAATACATTTACAAATCTGCGGAGAAGGAGGGATTCGAACCCCCGGTACCTTTCGGTACAACGGTTTTCAAGACCGCCGCATTCGACCACTCTGCCACTTCTCCAATGGTTTTACGCTTGGCAAAATTAAATATTTTTTTTAATTCATTTCACAAATGAATAAATTATAATGACAAAAAGATGAAAATGAGGGTTAAATTAGTATATCTACTATTATTTTTATTATCTAACATACATATTCAAATATTATACATAATCTCCTATATATTAAAAATTCTAAATACTAATATCATAAAATACAGATTAGAGATTACAACAAAAAATTTAAATCTAGGGTTATCTAAATTAACGTTAAAAAAAAGGGGGGAATTAGTAAATCAATTTTATCATCATTTTTTCAATGTTATTATAGAAATATTAAAATCAATTTCCTATAACAAACAAGAGATCATTAGGAGAGTTAATATAAAAAATATATCTACTATTGAAAATGTGATCAAAAATAACAAACCCATTGTTCTAATAGGCTCGCATTATGGGAACTGGGAATGGCTGCTGTTGAGAGTGGGATTAATACGAAACATCAACCTAAGCGCAGTTTATAAGCCTTTATCTAACAAAATATTTGACAAAATACTTTTTAAAACACGAACTAAATTTGGCGCAGAACTTATACCTTTGAAAAAATGGAAATATTTTATTTTGAATACAAGAAATAAACCGAAGACATTCTTATTCATATCTGATCAAGTCCCTGAAAATAAAAAACATGGTATTAGGATTAACTTTCTCAACCAACCTACCCTTTTTCATGAAGGAGCTGAAAAAACTGCTAAATTATTACAAGCAGAAGTGTTTTATGTAGATATGAGGATCAAAGAAAAAGGGTATTATAATATTGAATTTAAAAAAATAAAATCAGCCAATATTACAGAACAATATGCAAATTTATTAGAAAGAACAATCCAAAAAAAACCTATGGCTTGGCTATGGTCACATAACAGATGGAAACGATAAATAAAAAAATAGGAATCTTTATATTAAATTATAATGGCATAAACTGGCTCAAGCAAACCTTGCCTAATTTAATAAAATATAGCAAAAAAGCTGAAATCATTATAATTGACAACAACTCTACTGATAATTCTATTCAATACCTTGAAACTCATTTCCCATCAATAGAATTAAAAATAAATATACAAAACTATGGGTTTGCAAAAGGATACAATGACATTTTACTCAAAGAAAAAAGATTTAAGTATTTCATCATCATGAATAATGACGTCAAAGTATCAAAAAATTGGATTGTCCCGTTATTAAAAATAATGCAAAACAAAGATGTCGGAATAGTACAGCCTAAAATAAAAAGCTTACAAAACCCTAATTATTTTGACTATGCCGGTGCAGCTGGGGGGTACATTGATTGTTTTGGAATACCATTTTGCAGAGGTCGGATTTTCAACAATATAGAACTTGACACAGGACAATACGATGATGACACAACTATATTTTGGGCGTCTGGAGCATGTTTTATGATAAAAGCTAAATTATTCCAAAAACTGAATGGCTTTGATGAAATTTTCTTTATGCATCAAGAAGAGATTGATCTCTGTTGGCGTGCTCAAAATTTAAATAAAAAAAGTTATTTCGCAGGAAAAAGCACAGTGTATCATTTTGGAGGAGGTACATTAGAATATAAATCTCCAATAAAAGCATATTATAACCACCGAAATAATCTTTTATTATTAATTAAAAATTTAAATTCACGATTCATTTTCATAATGTTTTGCAGAATCTTGTTAGATTATATATTAATTTTAGGATACATATTTAGTGGTTTTTTTTATCTAAAAAACGTATTTTATATTCTTAAAGCACATGGTTCTCTGCTCTTATTATTGCCAAAATTTTTAAAATCTAGAAAGCCCAATAAATCTAATTTAATTTATAATGGCAGCATCATTTTTGATTACTACATTAAAGGAAGAAAGAAATTTTCACAACTAAAATAGTTTTGATCTTTTTGTTAAATAAGAAATCAAAACAGAAGAAAAACCATCTTGAATAAATGAGGGTATATAATCAATTTTATATTGATTACATCTTGTCTTAATTTTCTCTTGAAATTCCGTGTAAAGGGATTGGTAGATCTCCTTATAATTCATTGGATTCAGTTTTATTTCATTCTGATTTTCTAAATCCACAAATCTATAAGGTCTATTTGAAAATTTAAATAAATTTTCTTTTTCATAATCTTGAACGTGAAATAAAATTACTTCATTCTTTTTATATCGCAGGAGTTGAAGAGCTTGAAATAAATCATCTAAATATGATTGGTCAAAATTCATCATGTCACTAAAAATAACAACTAAAGATCGTTCATTTATTTTTTCAGTTAGTTCTGAAATAATTTTGGAAAAATCTGTTTTTCTGTTTTCATTATTTCGAGCAAAATTATTATGCAATAACTTATCTAGCTCTGACATTAATCTATTATAGTGTGCTTTAGTATTTTTAGCCGTTGAAAAAAAATCTATTTTATCACTAAAAAAAGTTATCCCAAAACCATCTCTTTGTTTTCGAAATAAGTACATCAGACAAGCTGTTGCATATATAGAAAACCTTATTTTATTAAGCTTTTCAGTATCTGGATAAAACATTGAAGAAGAAATATCAATTAAAATATGAGATCTTAAATTTGTTTCTTCTTCAAATTTTTTAACAAATAATTTATTTGATCGCGCAAATAGTTTCCAATCTATATTTTTAATGGAGTCACCCGGATTATATGTTCTGTGTTCAGCGAATTCTACAGAAAAACCATGATAGGGGCTTTTATGCATACCAGTCAAAAAACCCTCTACAACTTGACGGGCAAAAAAATCTAAATTATCTGTAATATTTAATTGCTCTTCCCCAAAGTACATTGTTGAGAAATAAAAATCTTAAATAAGAGACTTTAACTTTTCCTCTAATTGCGATTTAGACGCAGCACCAACATGCTTGTCTACAATTTCACCATCTTTGAAAAACAATAAAGTTGGGATCGAAGTAATTCCATATTTTGCGGAAATATCTGATTCAGAATCAACATTTACTTTCCCAATAACAGCTTGATCTTTAAAGTCTTCATGTAACTCATCAATAAGGGGAGCTATCATTCGACAAGGACCACACCATTCAGCCCAAAAATCAACAAGAACAGGTGTCGAAGATTCTAAAACTTCTTGCTGAAAATTTGCTGTAGTAAATTCTTTAGCCATAATTTCTAAATTTTTAATAGACAAATCTAATTTTTTTTTTTTTTAATACAAATATCTAATATAATTTATATCTAAATTATAGAAAAACACTTGTGTTATTTTAATGTATATTGTTTTGACAGGCTACTCATATCATTAATTAAATTTGAGCAAATATCCACTTGATATTTTTTAGAAAGAAAATTAACAGACACATCTTTATCTGAAATATTTAATTTTAAATTATGTTTTCCTGGATACTTTTCAACTAGCTTAAGAATAGATCCAATTAATGAATCATTAACCTCATTCACATCAATATAAAAATTAATTTCACGTATCAATTTTGCAGACACATCTGCAAGTAAAGTAACTTCATTAATCTTTAAACTTAAATTACCATCCCACGCACGTTTTATCATAGAAGCTGAAAAATACAACAACCCGTTTTCTATAAAATAATTACGAAAATCAATATAATTTTGACCAAATAAACGAAGCTCTCTCATTCCACTATAATCTTCTAGCTGAACAATACCATAAGGCTTATTATTTTTACCCATTCGTTCAATGTGTGAATGAATATATCCCGCAAATGAAAAAGTCTTAATCGGATTCTGAAATAAATCAATGTCTTTAAGCTGATGACTACAAAAATGTTTTACTTCTAAAAAATAATCATCTAAAGGATGGCCAGATATATAAATACCCAATACCGTTTTCTCTTTATTTAATTTCTCTAACCTACCCCACTGCTCTGTTGCACTCAAAACAGGCTCGTTAGTCATGGTGCTCATTGTTTCTTGATCAAACATTTCTAGTTGAATATTTAACCCATTATTTTTTATGAGCTGAGATCGGAATTGAATAACTAATTCAATAAAGGTCATTTCATTAGTTATTTTAAAAAAATTAGCTCGATCCACATCACTTACAGCATCAAAAGCTCCACCTATCGCAAGAGCCTCTAACACTCTCTTATTAACTACTTTTGCATCTACACGCTTAATGAAATCCATGAAATTTTTATACTCACCATGTTCTAATCTATTCTCAATAATGGATTTTGCTGCTACTGAACCTACACCTTTAATCGCACCTAAACCAAATCTAATTGCATTTTCGTCATTCACTGAATAATCAATCCAACTCTCATTAAGATCAGGGCCTAAAACAGAAATCCCCATACGTTTACACTCATCCATATATTTTGATAATTTGGACAGATCATTCATATGATGAGTCAATAGAGAAGCCATAAACTCCTCCGGATAATGTGATTTCAAATAGGCTGTTTGAAAAGCAATAAAAGAATAACAAGTAGAGTGTGACTTGTTAAAAGCATAAGATGCAAAAGCCTCCCAATCTTTCCATATTTTTTCAATTTTTTTAGAATCATGATTACGCTCTAAACAACCTTGAAAAAACTCTTCTTTTAAACTATCTAAAATATCCTTTTTCTTTTTCCCCATTGCTTTTCTTAACACATCTGCTTTCCCTTCAGAAAATCCAGCTAATTCTTGTGATAATTTCATAACCTGTTCTTGATAAACTGTAATTCCATAGGTGTTACCCAAATATTTTTCCATCACAGGTAAATCATAATTTATTTTTTCACGACCATGTTTTCTTTCAATAAAATTTGGGATATATTCCATTGGCCCGGGTCTATATAAAGCGTTCATAGCAATTAAATCTTCGAATTGATCAGGCTGTAAAGCTCTTAAATGTTTTTGCATCCCAGGAGATTCAAATTGAAAGGTCCCTGTTGTATCACCATTCTTATATAACTGAAAGGTTTTAGAATCTTCTAAATCTACATTATCTATATCTAGATCTAGATTATGTCTTTTTTTGATTAAAAAAACTGCATCTTTTATCTGAGAAAGTGTATTGAGACCAAGAAAATCCATTTTCAACATACCAGCACGTTCGACAACACTATTATCAAATTGTGTAATTAATAAATCCGATTCTGAAGATGTGCAAACAGGAATATAATTAGTAATATCATCCGGAGTTATAATAATACCACACGCATGTAAACCCAGGTTTCTAATACTACCTTCTATAGCACAAGCTAGATTCATTAATTCTGATTCTTCTTTGCTATTATTCACAGAATCAACTAATTCTTGAACTTGATTCATTTGATCACTGTTTAATTTAGAAGACAATTCTTGTTGGGTTAAAGAAAATATTTGATTTAAAGATACCGGTGGTATTTTTTTCGCTAAAACATCTACTTTAGGCAATGGAATATTTAAAACACGTCCCATATCACGAATTGAAGATTTAGCTGCCATTTTACCATATGTAATAATTTGTGCAACTTGATTTGCTCCATATTTTTCTACAACCCAATTAATTAATTTAGATCTACCAACATCATCAAAATCAATATCAATATCAGGCATTGAGACTCTTTCTGGATTTAAAAATCGCTCGAATAAAAGATCATATTTAAGGGGGTCAACAGTGGTAATATCTAAACAATATGCAACCACCGAACCTCCTACCGAACCTCTACCAGGCCCTACTGATACATTCATTTTTTTAGCTTGTTTAATAATATCTTGTACTATTAAAAAATATCCAGGA
>NZWM01000006.1 GCA_002698365.1 Flavobacteriales bacterium
TACTGCCTTGGCAATATGTTTCATCTCCATTATATGATAACATTCTAGCATCTTTACTATATTGTGCGCTACTGCATGAATTGATTTCACTCATAAAAGCATTGACACTAGATAATTGTCCTACTTCTGTCACCATTCTGTCTGGGCAAATTTTATATATTGTTGGATAATATGCTAAAGCATAATCATCAGCAACATTCCCACTTGGATCATCCATTAACCAATAGTCAATCATTGATGTCCAATCTCCAACTGAATTTCCACCACCATCAATATCAGCTTCTGGAGTTGATGCGTCAGCTTCCACCGCGACAACAACAACGTCATCAGGGTAAGCAGCTTGTAAATCTTCTAAAACTCCTGTTTCAGCATAGCTCCAACATGGACCACACCATACAGCAAATAAATCTAATATTACAGTTTTTCCTTCGTCTAAAGTGGAGTGTAAATTAAATTCGTCACCATTAATATCTGTTAGTGTAAAATCTTCACCAAAGCTATTAGGAGGTAATTGAGCATATGAGCAGTAAAAAATTGAACATATGGCAAATAGTAATAGTTTTTTCATAATTTTTTGTTTAAAAGTTCGTTAATAATCAGTTTACTAATATAATAAAATAATAGCATATATTCTTTTAATTGTAAATCAAATGATTTAATTACATTAAATTTGTAATTAGAATAATTTAAAGAGAAAACAATATGAAAACAATGTATTTAAATTTTATTATTATTACTGGCTTATTATTTTTTGTTAGTTGTGATCCTGAGGAGGATTCTATATCTGGCTGTACAGATCCTGTAGCATGTAATTATAATGAGGCGGCAACAGAAAATGATGGCAGTTGTCAAATTCCTTTAGACAATCCAATAGAGATTACCTATGTTGAAGATTTTGTTTCAGGGTCAGTTGATAGTTTATTAGTTTCACATATACATTTGAGAAATGCTTCTTGTGAGAATATGACAGATTTAGTAGTTAGAAAATTATTTAATAATCAGAATGCTTCTGCTTACTTTTGTTTTAATGGTATTTGTTTTACTTCAGTAACAGAGCTTTCACCTAATCCTATGACTTTAGCTTCTTTTGAAGAAGATGATTACTTTAAAGGTTATTTGAGTGCAGACATGCCAGGCACTTATGAGGTTACATATCGATTTTATGTGGAGAATAGTGACCCAATTCAACTAACCAATGTAACTGTTACCTACGAGGTAAATTAAATTTTATAATTAAATTATGGCTGACATAAATCGAAGGGAGGCATTAGATTTTCATTCTAAAAAGAGACCAGGTAAAATTGAAGTTGTACCGACAAAAAGATATCGGTCACAGCGAGATTTGGCATTAGCATATTCTCCTGGTGTAGCTGAACCTTGCATTAGTATTGCAAAAAGAAAAAGTGATGTGTATAAGTATACTGCTAAAAGTAATTTGGTTGGTGTTGTCACAAATGGCTCAGCAGTACTTGGCTTGGGTGACATTGGCCCAGAAGCTGCCAAACCAGTCATGGAGGGTAAGGGGTTGTTGTTTAAAATATATGCAGATATTGATGTTTTTGATATAGAGTTAGATGTTACTGATGTAGATTCATTTGTTACTGCAGTTAAAGCTCTTGCTCCAACTTTTGGAGGTATTAATTTAGAAGATATAAAAGCTCCAGAATGTTTTGAAATTGAAAAAAGGTTAACAGAAGAACTATCTATACCAGTCATGCACGATGATCAACATGGTACAGCTATTATTTCATCAGCAGCTTTATTAAATGCATTGGAGTTAGTTAATAAAAAGATTGATAAAATAAAAATTGTTGTTAATGGAGCTGGTGCAGCCGCTATTTCTTGTCTGAAGTTATATATCAGACTAGGCGTTAAAAGGAAAAATATTGTATTATGCGATAGTAAGGGTGTAGTTAGGAAGGATAGAGAAAAACTGAGTAAGCATAAAAAGAGATTTGCTACAAATAGAAGAGTGCATACTTTGTCAGATGCTATGAAAAATGCAGATGTTTTTATAGGTCTATCTGTTGGTAATACGGTGTCTCAGAAAATGTTAAAAACAATGGCAAAAAATCCAATTGTATTCGCTATGGCTAATCCAGATCCAGAAATCTCCTATAGAGATGCTAAAAAAGCCAGAAAAGATGTGATTATGGCAACGGGTAGATCGGATTTTCCAAACCAAGTAAATAATGTTTTAGGTTTCCCTTATATATTTAGAGGAGCACTAGATGTTAGAGCTACTGAAATTAATGAGTCAATGAAAGTGGCTGCTGTGCGTGCTATTGCTGCTCTTTCAAAAGAACCAGTGCCAGAACATGTTAATTTGGCATATCATGGCAAAAATCTTTCATTTGGTCCAGACTATATTATTCCTAAACCCAATGATCCTCGATTAATTACTAAAGTTTCTATGGCTGTTGCAAAAGCGGCAATAAAATCAGGAGTTGCTAAAAAAGACATAACAGACTGGCAAAAATATGAAGAACTTCTTATTGATAAATTAGGGTTAGACAATCAATTAATAAGAGGATTTAATAGAATTGCAAAAGAAAATAAAAAAAGAGTATTATTTGTGGAAGCGGATAATTACAATGTTTTAAAAGCAGCGGAAATATTACATACAGAAGAATTATGTGTGCCAATTTTATTAGGAAATAAAAAGTTTATTCATGATTTTGCTGTTGAACATGGTATGGATTTAGAGAATGTCAAAATTATTGATGTGAAATCGGAAGATTTAAGATTAAAACGTCATGAATACGCAGATTATTATTGGAATATTCGTGAGCGAAAGGGTATGACTAAAAATCAAGCAAGAAGAATTATGCGAGATCGATCATATTTTGGTGCTATGATGTTATTAAATAATGAAGCAGATGTTTTTTTGTCGGGTGTTACACGGAGCTATCCCGAAGCACTTAAGCCACCACTACAAATTATAGGTAAAGAATCAACTATTTTAGCTGGTTTATATATTGTTGTTACTAAAAAAGGTCCAATCTTTTTTGCTGACACAACTATTAATAAAACCCCTTCAGAAGCGGAATTAATAGAAATCATTTTATTAACAGCAAATGCAGTTAAACGATTTGGTATTAAACCCATTATTTCGTTATTATCGTATTCTAATTTTGGATCATCTAAGGATGAAGACACACTTAAGCTTCAACGTGTAGTTAAATATTTACACGAAAATCATCCTTCAATTGTAATAGAGGGTGAGATGCAAGCAAACTTTGCTTTAAATCATAAAAAAAGAAAAGGAATTTTCCCCTTTTCTAAATTAGGTGATAAAAAAGTTAATACTTTAATTTTCCCTAATTTGGTTTCGGGAAATGTTTCGTATAAAATTTTACAAGAATTATCTAATGTTGAAACAATGGGCCCCGTATTGCTAGGAATGAATAAGTCAGTACATATATTACAATTAGAAAGTAGTGTTAATGAAATTGTACATATGGCCACTATTGGATCTGTAGATGCACATGAAAGAAAATAGATTATGATTACTTTTTTACAAGGAAATATGATTGAATTATCGCCGACACATGCTGTGGTTGAGTGTAATGGCGTTGGTTATTATTTAAATATTTCCATAAATACTTTTTCAAAATTTGAAAAAAGTGATAATTCAGCGAATAAATTCTACACTTATTTATCTGTTAAAGAAGATTCACATACATTATATGGTTTTTTTGACAAAGAAGAAAGGGAATGCTTTATATTGTTATTGTCAGTGTCAGGAGTGGGCGCTGCCACTGCGAGAATGATTTTGTCGTCATTAACACCACATGATTTGCAAAGAGTTATTGTTAATGAAGATGTTCAACAATTAAAAAGCGTGAAAGGTATTGGTTTAAAATCTGCGCAAAGAATTATTATTGATTTAAAAGATAAAATGAATATAGAATCAGAATTTGTTTCAAATAATGTAGTACATTCTAGTGCTTCTGTAAAACAGGAAGCTTTGTATGCATTAGAAAAACTAGGTTTTTCTATAAAGAAAACTAATGCAATTATTGATAAAATTACACGCGAAAACCCAAATTTATCCGTTGAAGAAGTAATTAAATTAGCTTTAAAAACTTTATAGATTTTGATTTCTTTGTTAAAAAATAAACAAATTATTCTATTGACATTATTTTATTTTTGTTGTGGATTTTTATTTTCTCAACAAGATTCTATTATTTCATTTCCCGAGAATTCAGAATGGCTAAATGATCCCATTAATATTGTTGATAGTATAGAATATGATTATAACACAGAAACTATTTTTATTACTAAATATGTAGGCGGTCATCCTATTTCTATAGCTCAGTATTTTTCTACTCTTGAATATCAAGAGTATCTATTCAATAAAAAATTTAATGAATATTGGAAGCAAAAAATTACAGGTTTAAATTCAGATTCTGAATTAGGTAAAGTGCAGGTCGGGGAAAAGGTTTTAAATCGAATTTTTGGAAGTTCAGTAGTTGATATTAAACCGCAAGGTTCAGCAGAATTAGTCTTTTCAGCTGTAATTAATAAAATTGATAATCCTGCATTGCCAGAAGAACAGAGAAAAACTACATCTTTTAATTTTGATGAAAGAATACAAATGAATGTAGTTGGACGAATTGGAGATAAATTACAAATACAAGCTAATTATGATACTGAAGCTACTTTTGAATTTGAAAATGAAATTAAATTAGAATATACCGGTGATGAAGATGATATAGTTAAAAAAATTGAATTAGGAAATGTAAGTTTGCCATTATCAGGATCTTTAATTACAGGTGCCCAGAGCCTATTTGGTATAAAAACTAAATTTCAGTTTGGAAAAACTACTTTGACTACTGTGTTTTCAGAACAAAAAAGCGAAACTTCTTCAATTGAAATTCAGGGAGGTGCTCAAATGACAGAATTCGAACTCTCTATAGATAATTATGAATCAAATAAACACTTTTTTCTCGCACAGTATTTTTATGACCAATATGATGATGCCATGGCAACATTGCCGATTATTCAATCATCAATTAATATTACCAAATTAGAAGTTTATGTGACTAATAAAAATTCTACCACTGTAAATACGCGAAATATTTTAGCATTTCAAGATCTAGGAGAAATTAATAATATAGCTAGTCCTTTAGTAACAATTCAATCTGTGCCTAGTGTAGTTCCTAGTAATTCAAATAATTCATTAGATCCTAATGGATTTTTTATTGATGATGTGTCATTTCAAACAGGAGATTCTATAAGATTAATTGATGAAATCACATCGGCCTTTTCGCAGTATAGTCCAGATGGTGTGAATTATTTTAATCAAGCAGTAGATTATGAAAAAATAGAAAATGCTAGGCGGCTATCTACTTCAGAATATTCATTTAATTCTCAATTGGGTTTTATTTCATTAAATCAAGCTTTAAATGCAGATGAGGTTCTTGCTGTTGCATTTCAATTTACATATATGGGAGTTCCATATCAAGTAGGTGAATTTTCCACAGATGTAACTGCACCAAATACATTAATGTTGAAGTTGTTAAAATCTACTACTACAGATGTACTCCAGCCTAAGTGGAATTTATTAATGAAAAATGTATATTCTCTTGGAGCTTATCAAATCAACAGAGAAGATTTCGTGTTAGATATATTACATGAAAATGCAGAATTAGGTGCTCCAGTAAATTTTTTAACAGAGGGTCCTGAAGGTGTGATAAACACTCCTTTGCTACAGGTTTTTAATTTAGATAATTTAAATTCTAATAATGATCCGGGTCCTGATGGTGTTTTTGATTTTTTAGATGGCGTTTTAATAAATTCTTCTAACGGTCGTGTTTATTTTCCTATGCTAGAGCCATTTGGCAGTTTTTTAAGAGATAAATTTGATTCACAAGAAGATATTGCAAATAATTATTGTTTTGATGCATTGTATGATTCTACTCAAGCAGCAGCTCAACAAATTGCTGAACTAAATAAATTTTTATTAAAAGGTCAGTATAAATCTTCGATAGGCTCAGAAATTTCTTTAAATGCAATGAATATTCCGGAAGGTTCAGTTAACGTAACATCTGGAGGACGAGTGTTAGAAGAAAATATACATTATACGGTGGATTATACCATGGGTCGAGTTAGAATTATAGATGAAGGTATTTTAAGTTCATCAGAGCCAATAAGAATTACACTAGAAAATAATTCTTTATTCAATTTTCAATCCAAAAGATTTATGGGTGCTCATATTGATTATAGGGTTAATAAGGACTTTATTTTAGGAGCTAGTGCTTTGAACTTAACAGAAAAACCATTGACTCAAAAAATTAATATTGGTGATGAACCAATATCTAATACTATTCTAGGTTTAAATGGGTCTTATTCCAAAGATTCTCGTTTTTTAACTAAGATGATTGATAAGTTGCCTTTAATTGAAACCAAAGAAAATTCTAATATCTCCATTAATTCAGAGTTTGCATATTTTATTCCAGGGCATCCAAAATCTATTGATATTAATGAAACGGGAACTTCATATATAGATGATTTTGAAAATAGTCAATCTGCAATTGATATAAGAAGTGCATCAGCCTGGTCACTATCATCAACACCAACAGGATCTCTAGAATCAGAGGCATATTTTCCAGAAGCTTCTTTAAATAATACTATTGAGTATGGTTATAATAGAGCAAAATTAGCGTGGTATGTAATCGATCCTTTATTTCAACGAAATAGTTCGATTACTCCAGATCATATTCTTAACGATCCTGAACAACAAGCTAATAATTATGTGCGAGAAGTATTTATTACAGAAATTTTTCCAAACAAAGATATTATTAATGGCCAACCCTCTAGATTAAGAACATTAGATTTTGCTTTTTATCCTAATCAAAAGGGCCCATATAATTTTGATGTTTCTGGTGAGGCAGGGATTTCATCTGGTATGGATGAGAATGGAAATTTGAATAACCCTGAAACACGTTGGGGAGGTATTACTCGTAAAATAGAAACTAATGATTTTGAAGCTGCTAATATTGAATTTATTGAATTTTGGATGATGGATCCATTTATTGATAATCCCAATCATAATGGAGGAGATTTATTTATTAATTTAGGTAATATATCAGAAGATATTTTGAAAGATTCGAGAAAGAGTTTCGAAAATGGTCTTTCCATTGATGGTTCGGATAATAATATTGATACCACTGCGTGGGGACGAGTTCCTTCAATACAATCATTAGTTAACGCATTTGATAATGATGATGGAGCAAGATCTAATCAAGACTTAGGATATGATGGGTTAAATGATGATGCAGAGAGATTATTTATATATGAAGATGGTGTTTTTAACGATACATATATTGACAGAGTGGCTGATAATTTTGGTGTTAATTCATTAGCTTATCAATTAGCATTTGAAGATCCGGCTTCTGATAATTTTAAATATTTTAGAAGTTCGGAATTTGATAATAATCAAACTAGTATCCTAGATAGATATAAAAATTATAATGGAGTACAGGGTAATTCACCTACCTCAGAGCAATCAACAGAAGAATACCCAACATCCTCAACTAACCTACCGGATATAGAAGACATAAATAATGATCAAACATTGAGTGAAGCAGAAAGCTATTATCAATATAAAATCAGTTTGAATCCAGAAAATCTACAAATAGGTGATAATTATATCAACGATATTATTGAAAATGTTGGTCCAGATAATAATGCTAGATGGATACAATTTAAAATTCCAATTCGTTCATATACTGAAAAAATAGGTTCTATAGAAGATTTTAAATCTATAAGATTTATTAGAACGTTTTTTCATGGTTTTGAAGAATCGATTGTTTGTAGATTTGCTACGTTTGAATTAGTTAGAGGTGAATGGAGAAGATATCTAAATGATTTATCGGCATCCACAACTACTCCTATAGAGGTGGATGACATGACACAGTTTGATATATCTGTTGTTAATTTTGAGGAAAATGGATCCAGAACACCAATACCATATGTTTTACCTCCTGGTATACAGCGAGAAACTTATTATGGCGCAACTAGTCTTCAAGAGCAAAATGAACAATCTATGGTATTAAAAGTAGTTGATTTACAAGATGGTGATTCTAGAGCGGCTTTTAAAAACGTTAGTATGGATATGAGGAATTATAAATTTATTGAAATGTATAGTCACGCTGAAGCAATTCAAGAAAATACATTAGAAGATGACTCTTTAAATTTATTCCTTAGAATAGGAACAGATTACATTAGTAATTATTATGAATATGAAGTTCCGTTAAAAGTTACTTCCTGGGGGGAGTCTGGACCTGAAAATATTTGGCCGACTGAAAATAGAATCCGGTTACCATTAGAGTTATTGCAAACCGTAAAACAATTAAGAAATGATTACATGCAAAATAATAGTGAATTTGGATATGTTGACACATACACTTATTTAGATAATGAAAATACTATTTCTATAAAGGGTAATCCAAATTTAGGTAATGTGAAAACTATTATGATTGGAATTAGAAATCCAGGGTCAGGAGGTGGTGAGGATAAATCGGCAGAAATTTGGGTGAATGAGTTACGATTGAGTGAATTTAATGAAAAGGGCGGATGGGCGGCACGTACACAAGTAAGATTACGATTAGCTGATTTTGCTAATTTAGCGTTCGCGGGCTCCATGAGTACTGTTGGATTTGGAAGCCTAGAAAAAAATGTTTCTGAAAGAAATTTAAATGAATTAAAGAGATATAATTTAACAGCTAGTGTAGAACTAGGTCAATTATTTCCAGAAAAATCAAATATAAAATTTCCGATGTATGTTTCTGTTTCAGAATCTGTTGAAAACCCTCACTATAATCCACTAGATCCAGATATACTTTTAGACGCTAGTCTAAATGCTTATCAAACTGAAAACGAAAAAGATTCAATTAGGACAATAGTTCAAGATTACACTAAAATAAGAAGTGTCAATTTCACTAATGTTAGAAAAGAAAGACCAGCAGGAAAAAATACTTCAAAAATTTATGATATAGAAAACTTTTCTCTCAGTTATGCTTACAATGAAGTATTTAGTCGCAACATTAATACAGAGTATTCTATTCGTCAAGATTATACAGGTGGATTAGGCTATAATTTTAATACAAATCCTAAAAATATTAAGCCATTTTCTAAATTAAAATTTCTTAAAAAAGGTAAATACTTACGCTTAATAAAAGATTTTAATTTTTATATTTTACCTAAACAATTTTCATTTAGAACAGATTTTAACAGATCATATTTAGAGACAAAAACAAGAAATACTTCAAATACAAGTATTGATTTACCTGAAATGTATAGTAAATTATTTACAATGAGTCGTATTTATAACATGAAATATGACTTAACTAGGTCGATAAAATTCAATTTTTCAGCAAGAAATAGATCTATTGTTGATGAGCCCTATGGACGTATAGATACAAAAGAAAAAAGAGATAGTTTATTTTCTAATATTTTATCTTTTGGTCGTCCTACAGAATATCATCATAATTTTGATGTTCGATATACTTTACCCATTAATAAAATACCAGTATTAAGTTGGATTAATAGTAGTATTAATTATGATGCTAGCTATGATTGGAGATCTACCTCATTAGCTTCAGAGGATTATGGAAACACTATACAGAATAATAATTCTATTAAGTTAAATACTCAATTTAATTTAACTTCATTGTATAATAAAATTCCATTTTTGAAAAAAATGTTGTCTAATGCTTCACCAAGTAATAAGTCTAGAATTCCATCAAGATCCCGATTAGATAATAAACAATCTAATGATGAATCTGACGAAGAACAAGAAAGATTAAAAGTAATTCGCTATTTGGCGAAAGGCCTATTTAGTGTAAAAAACTTTTCTATTTCATATACTGAAACAAATGGAACATTACTGCCAGGGTTCTTGCCTCAAAGTAGTGTTTTTGGTTTAAGTAATCCTTTTTCTGAGCCAGCTCCAACATTAGGTTTTGTACTTGGTAGTCAAAATGACATTAGAATACAGGCTGCAAATAGTGGATGGATTACTGCTAATCCTGCATTGAACAATCTGTATGTGCAAACTTTTTCGAATAATTTAAATCTTCGAGCTACTGTTGAGCCCATTAGTAGATTTAAAATTATGTTAACCGGGTCTAGAAGATATTCTATAAATGAAAATGAATATTTTAGAAATATAAATACAGAATCTAATCCAATTTTTGATCACCAAAGTACTTCTAGAACCGGGAGTTTTAATATTTCTTTTTTGCCAATAAAAACAGCTTTTGTTCAAGATCGCGTAGATAATTCTTCAGAGTTATTTGATAATTTTATTCAGTATAGATTTGATATTGCTCAGAGATTAGGAAATAATGCCGGGCTTTTTTTTGATTCACAATCATATCCTGATGGCTATGGTCCAAATTCACAAGATGTGATGATACCAGCTTTTTTAGCTGCTTATTCGGGTACTAGTCCAGGCAAACAGTCTTTGAATAAATTCCCATCTATACCAATGCCCAATTGGAATGTTAATTTTAATGGATTTACTAAGATACCATGGGTTAAAAATAGGTTTAAAAATGTGACGATGAGTCATAGTTATCGTTCGAGTTATTCAGTAGGGTCATTTATGAGCAATTTGTTGTTTGAACAAGAAATATATGATGCTAATGATAATTTTTTAAGTGAATTTCAAATCGATCAAGTCAATATTACTGAACAATTTGCACCCTTTTTTAAATTAGATTTAACCATGAAAAATAGTATGACGACTCGCTTTGAATATAAAAAAGATAGAACAATTAGTTTGAGTTTATCCAATAGCCAAATAACAGAAGTGAAAGGTTTTGAGTATATAGTTGGATTAGGCTATCGCGTGCAAGGTCTTCAGTTGATTTTTGATGGTGGTGCTGGTCAGAAACAAGTAAGTAGTGATTTAGATTTACGTGCAGATGTTTCAATCAGGAATAATAAAACTATTATTCGTCGTATTGAAGAAGAAAGTAACCAGCCTACGTCTGGACAGTCTTTAATCACTTTGAAGTTTTCTGCAGATTATGTTGTCAACAATAGAATTAATTTAAAATTGTTTTATGATCAAGTTGTGACGGATTATGTTGTTTCATCTTCTTTTCCAACATCAAACACAAATATAGGAGTGAGTCTACGATTCACGTTAATGTAATAGTAATTTAATATGAAGAAAATACATATGGTAGATGTGGTGTCTGAGTATAATAAATATTCAGAACAAATTAATGAACGCATACAAAACGTACTTAATTCTGGTGTTTATATTCAAGGTTCAGAGGTTCAGCAATTAGAACAAGAATTGTCAGTGTTCCTTAATTCTAAATATACTATAACATGTGGCAATGGAACAGATGCTTTATGCTTAGCTCTAATGGCATTAGATTTAAAACAGGGAGATGAGGTTATATTACCCCCTTTCACTTTTGTGTCTACTATAGAGGCTGTTTGTTTATTAGGTTTGAAGCCGGTTTTTGTAGATGTACAGTGTGATTCATTTTTATTGGATCCAGAATTGATTGAGCAAAAAATTTCTAATAACACAAAAGTTATTTTACCTGTCCATTTGTTTGGGCAATGTTGTAATATGAAACACATAAAACTAATTGCTAAAAAATATAATTTATTTATTATTGAGGACGCAGCACAATCAATAGGGGCTCAATGTTTTTATAATAAAGATGCTAAAAATATGAAATGCTCTGGCACGATAGGAGATATTGGTATAACATCTTTTTATCCGTCAAAAAATCTGGGATGTTATGGTGATGGTGGTGCTGTTTTTACACAAAATAAAAAACTAGCACATCGGATTAGATTATTAGCAAACCATGGTCAAGAAAAGAAATATGTCCATAAGATTGTCGGATTCAATTCTAGATTAGATGCATTGCAAGCTACTATTTTAAGATTTAAACTTTCTATTTTAAATAAATCTAATAAGAAAAGGAGAAAAGTGGCCGCGGAATATAATCACATTTTAAAATCTATTGAATGGATTACAACTCCTGTGGAAAGTGCATGTTCTGATCATGTGTATCATCAGTATAGTATAATTTTATCCTCTAACATAGATCGAGATAAATTTCAGAAATTTTTGTTGAATGCTGGAATTCCGACTATGATATACTATCCTATACCACTTCATCAGCAACAACCATATAAACATTTTTCTAATGAACCTCTACCTGTTTCTGAGATGTTGTCACAACATATTATTTCTTTACCTATGCACCCTGAATTAGAAATTGAACAAATTCATTTTATTTGTGATGTAATTAAAAAATATATTTAAAAGTGTGTTTTAAAATAGTTCTTTTTGCATATGGTTTTCCTCATAGAAAAACAATTGATTTCATTAAGACAATGTATCAGCATAATTTTGAAATATCTTTAATATTAGCAGCCGATTTTATTAAGATACAATCACCAAAATCTTTTTTTAATATTTCTCAAAAAGAATGTAGTGTGTCAGCTTATGAATTAGCAGAAAAATATAACATACCAATACATAGGGTTGCTCATAATAGTGTAGAGGCACAGTCTTTACTACAAGAGTATGGTGTCAATTTTGGAATTATTGCAGGTGCACGGATTTTAAGTCATAATGTTGTGAAATTAGTCGAAAAAGGCATTTTAAATTTACATCCTGGTTTGCTTCCAGATATAAGAGGGTTGGATTCAATTTTATGGTCTATTGAAAAAAATTATCCTTTGGGAGTCACAGCACATTTAATCAATGAACAAATAGATTCAGGTGTTATACTGAATAGGGAAAAAATAAATATTAGTATTGATGATAATCTAGAATCATTATATGAAAAAATTTATCAGTTACAACTATATTTGCTTCCAAGAATTTTAAATTTATTTTTTACTAATAATTGTAGTATGTTAGAGGTTAAAAAAAATGGTGAGTATAATTATAAAATGTCTTATGATAAGCAAATAGAAATGTCATCTAAGATAGATGAATATATTAAAAAGCATTCTAATTTATGACTAAGAAAATTAAATTTGGTGTTGCAGGTGTTGGCCACATTGGCAGTCGTCATGCACAGTGTATAATTGATAATAATAGAGCAGATCTTTTAAAGTTATTTGACGTTTTACCATTAAATAAATGGCGTTTTGATACTTCAAAAAAAGAATTACTTTGTTCCTCATTTGAAGATTTAATTAATAGTGATGTTGATGTTGTAAATATATGTACTCCAAATTATTTACATGCACAAATGGCTATTGAGGCTTTACAGAACTATAAACATGTAGTCATAGAGAAACCAATGGCGTTATCTAGTGAAGATGCTGAAAAAATTATTAATACTGCACAAAAAGTAAATAAGCATGTTTTTTGTGTTATGCAAAATAGATTTTCTCCTACTATGATTTGGTTAAAAGATGTTATATCTAAACAATTATTAGGAACCATTAATATGGTTGTGGTTAATTGTTTCTGGAATAGAAATAAAAATTATTATTTAGATAGCGATTGGCATGGATCAAGATTAAAGGATGGAGGACCATTATTTACTCAGTTTTCTCACTTTATTGATATTTTATATTGGTTGTTTGGAGAAATAGATTATACTAGTTCTCAATTTTTCTCATTTAATCAAAAAAAATATGTGGAATTCGAAGATTCGGGTATTGTTAAGTTAAATTTTGCAAATAAAGCAATTGGTGTTTTGAATTATTCCACCGCAGTTTGGAAACAGAATTTTGAAAGTAGTATTACTATACTTGGTGCATGTGGGTCTGTGAAAATAGGCGGGCAATACATGGATAAAATACTTGATTGTGAAATAGATCAATATAATCGACCTCATATAGATGATGATATTGCATGTAATGACTATGGAGGATACATGGGTTCAGCTTCTAATCATGATAAAATGATTGATAATGTGGTGCAGGTTTTATTAGATGAAAAAAGTGTTCATACAAATTCTTTCGATGGATTTCATGTAGTTAAAATCATAGAATCTATATATAGTTCCAGAAATTAATTAATTTTATTTAAAAACAATTTTTATGAAAGTATTAGATAACTTAAAATATACAGAAAACCATGAGTGGGTTTTAGTAGATGGAGATATTGCACTTGTTGGTATTACTGATTATGCACAACATGAACTCGGAGATATAGCTTATGTAGATGTTGATACAATAGATGAAGATTTAAATATTGACGATATTTTTGGATCTATTGAAGCTGTAAAAACAGCTTCAGATTTATATATGCCTGTCTCAGGAAAAGTAGTTGAAATAAATGCAAATTTAGAAACCAATCCTGAATTAGTGAATTCTTCACCTTATGATCAGGGTTGGTTAATAAAAGTTGAAATAGATAATTCAGTTATTAATGATAAATTATTAACGGCAGACGAATATAAAGCACATATAGGTGTGTAATAAAAGTTTGTAAATTTTGTTGTGATAGTTCGTTTTATGTAAATTTGCTCTACTTATTATGAATTTAAAAAAAAATCCAAAATATGATTTAGAACATAAAAGGAGTTATTTTACTCAAATAGGTATCATAATTTCTTTGCTTCTTGTTATTGTGGCTTTTGA
>NZWM01000007.1 GCA_002698365.1 Flavobacteriales bacterium
AGCAATTCAATATCGAAATTATACCAACCGGGACTAATATTATATACATACTAATACTTGCTGTAATATGTACAGCTTTTGCCTTTTCAGCAAGTATAGAAATTATGAAAAAGATCACTCCATTCACTGTAAACCTTAGTGTTAATCTTGAGCCTATTTATGCAATTATTTTAGCTTTATTGATATTTGGAGAAAATGAAAAAATGTCAACAGAATTTTACTTTGGTGCTACAATAATTATTTTTAGTATTCTAGTAAACACATTTGTAAAACGAAAGAAAAAAGTGACTCAAAACAATTAATTATAATTGATTATATTTATTATGCATTAATAACCTAATATAAAGAATATGAAAAATACATTTTTTTTTGTTTTTTGCTTCGCAATATTAAATCTACACTCTCAATCAGACAAAAAAACAACAGAAGAGCTAGATCAAAAAAACATATTAACAGGAATATGTATCTCTGGCAATTGTAATATGGGTTATGGAATCATGAAGTGGCAAGATGAAACCACTTATATTGGACATTTTTGGAATGAAATACCAAGTGGACAAGGAACTGTGATATGGTCTGACGGATCTATTTATGTTGGTAATTTTAGTGAAGGTATGTATAGTGGAGAAGGAACTTTAATTACAAATAGAAATCTTTATATAGGTGAATTTAATGAAGATGTACCAAATGGATTTGGAACCCTTTTAATAGAACCAGGAATGTATGTAGGAGAATTTTCAAATGGCGAATTAGAAGGAAAAGGAGTTTTCATCAACAAAGCAGGGCTTATAGAAGAAGCAATCTTTAAAAACAATAATCCAACTGGCGACACAATTCTTATTAGAGAAAATTACATATTAAGAGAAATGAAATAAATCTATTTCACCTTAGAATTAAGACACTTTGATTGTGCACCTCTAAATCTGTTATAACAGAACAATTATACAGACCATTTTGAATATTAGCTAAATCAATTATCAGTTCACCTTTTATAAAATCGGGTCTTATGTTTTGACTAATAATTTTACCTGTTAAATCTGTAATTAAAATTTTAACATCATGATTAGTTTGAAATTCTAAATCTATTTTCAGAAGATTCTTTGCTGGATTAGGATAAATCTCAATCAACGTTTCACTTAATTCTTCCGATAAAGTCACACTATACTCGCCTACTCTAAAAAAATCTGTTAATTCCGTGCCAAAATCAGCTTGATAATATTTAAAAAAACCACCAGGAACTTCTCGTAATCTGGCATAGCCTGAACCATCATTGTTGGCCCACCAAGACAAACCATCTTCATTCCATCCTTGATTACCTCCAGTATCTAATATTTGAAATTTGTAACAACCGGGTTCTAAATCAAACGTGTCCTTATATAATGTATTCGCAGCCATACCTGTTTTAGAAAAAATCAAATTACCCTGATTATCCCTTAATTCATATGAACTTTCATTAGGAACATTATTAGTTTTAAACCACATGGCAAATGTATTTGGATATTCTGCTACAAATTCATAATCAGAATATAGCACATCATTTACTAAATAATCATCTTCAGGAGCACCATTAGGCATATTAATTCTAGCATAAAATGACAAGTTTTCATCCCAAGAATACCATTGTATCGGCGGTAATTCAATAATCTCAGATTCTCCAAAATCTAAATCTCCTTCCCAGAAATACGTATTTGTATCAAAACCATTAAATCCATAGACGATATATGCGGTGGTTAAGGTTTCTACACCCTGGTTTTTTATCTTCACAATTGGATTAGAACAAGTTGGATTAAATCGAAAATGATCTTGTTTAATTGAAGGTGCAATAATATCTTCCATTACAGCATCTAAATTAAAATTAGGCTCTTCATAAGTAATTAATTGTACATCATAAATATAGCTAGCTTCGGGTGGGTTCCAATTAGGTTTATAAATATCGAAATCCAGCACATTATCTTGTCCTGTAGACAAAAATGATGTCAACTCATGTTTTCGTGTTGTTGCCTTATCACCAGGGCACCAATTTGCTCTATCGTAAATCCATGTACCACCCTGAGGATACAAAGCCACTTCGCCACAATCATCACGCCATATTTCCTGACTATAAAGAGAAGTTTCATCTAATTTAATATGATAATAAACCCCCGAAGTAAACTCTCCATCTTGACCATGTCCACTAATTGTTACACGCATTGCTGAATTTTTAGCATTATCAGGAATAAACAGAACAGTATCAGTCAATACAGAGGACATACTAGCATATGACCCACTGCCTGACCATAAATTTTGTACATTTAAAACATTTCGAGGTGGAGTTCCTTCAATAAACTCAAAATTCAAAGTTACATTGAACCCAGTAGACCAACCACCATAAAAAGCTCTCATTTTTACAGAATCTACCAATAAATGAGCAAAATCTGTTACATCATAAGTATATCGCTGAACCCAATTTGGCGAAAAACCCTCTGTTCCATTTCCCTGCATATAAGTTCCATATGGTGTTACTACATTTGCTAAAGTTTGATCATTAGAAAAAACTGTATTACCATTTTCGTCTACCTGACCCGTATCTTTCAAAATAATAATCTTAGTAGTATAATCCCACCCACTACAACCGCTCGAAGAACAACGCATATCATAGTGCATTAATATTTTTCTGTATGATTGGGTTCCATCTGGAAATACAGCCCAAGCATCATAATTACCATTCCAATCTAGATCCACATAATCATGGGCTTGCACAAAAGTAGTGTCTTCTTGAGAAAAAATAGAAAATGAAAAAGATAAAACAATAAGAGATAATATATATTTATTCATATAAAAAATATTTAGATTATTAAATTCCAATTTTGAATCCATATATTTATGGTTTATCTAAATTTACAAAAATATTTTATCCTAATTTTTTATACCATGAAAGAAAGTGAAAAACATTTTTCTGGCCTAATAACTCTAATAACAGTATTCTTTTTTTGGGGATTTGTCGCTGCCTCAAATGCTGTTTTCATTCCTTTTTGCAAGAATTACTTCAATCTATCTCAATTTCAATCACAATTAATTGACACAGCTTTTTATGGAGCATATTATTTTGGAGCGCTAGCCCTTTTTTTATATTCATCAAATACAAAAAAAGATTTAATTAATAAATGGGGCTATAAAACAAGTATTATTTATGGATTAATAATTTCAGTATTTGGTACATTATGTATGATTGTAGGTGTCAACACTCAATCTTATAATTTAATTTTACTATCACTTTTCATAATAGCTATTGGATTTTGCTTACAACAAATATCTGCTAACCCTTTTGCTATATCACTTGGGCCTCCTGAAACTGGTTCGCATAGATTGAATTTAGCAGGTGGCATCAATTCACTAGGAACAACAATTGGTCCGATTATATTAAGCTTGGTATTATTTGGAGATGTATTATCTGAAAATGCTAAGATTAGCAACATGACTATGCTTTATATATTTTTAGCTATATTATTCTTATTAGCAGCCATATTCTTAAAATATTCTAAAAATCTACCAAATTTAAAACATAAAAGTACCGTGGAATCTTCTCCAAAAGCTGCAATATTACTAATCAAATTAACAATAATTATAATGGGCTTTCTGCTTTTAACCTTTACACCAATTATTCAAAACAATGAAAACTTAAGCATGCTGACCATTGGATTACTTTTATTTTCAATCATTTATGTTGTATCAACACCTCTTTTAAAGAAAAAGAAAAAACTTAAAGATTGGGGAGCTATGAAATACCCTCAACTAGTTCTTGGTATGTTAGCAATATTTAGTTATGTTGGAGTAGAAGTAACAATTGGAAGTAATTTAGGCGCTCTATTAAAAACACCTGAATTTGGCAATATTAGTGAAGCTAACAACTCTCATTTTATTGCCATGTACTGGGGTAGTTTAATGATTGGAAGATGGTTAGGGGCAATTACTATATTCAAACCTAATAAATTACTAAAACACATTTTATTTATCACACTGCCTTATGTTGCATTTTTGATTGTTCTTTTTTTTATAGACTTAAGAGGTAGTGACATAAGTTCTTTAAAACTATTTTCTATATGTATTTGCATCCAAATAATTGGATTTTTAGTAGCTAAAGAAAAACCAGTAAAAACATTATTTATATTTAGTATTCTAGCAATAATTTCTATGATAATTGGATTAACAAATAATGGTGTAATTAGTATATATGCCTTCTTAAGTGGGGGGTTGTTTTGTTCAATTATGTGGCCATGTATTTTTTCATTAAGCATAGCAGGATTAAAGGAATATAGTTCTCAAGGATCTTCATTTTTAATTATGATGATATTAGGTGGTGCAATAATACCTCCTATTCAAGGCTTGATAGCTGATGTCTGGAATATCCATTCTTCTTACATAATAACTGTTTTTTGTTTTTTATTTATTGCTTTCTTTGCATTAAAGGTAAAATCAATATTAAAAAGTCAAGGAATTGATTATGAAGCTAAATTTGAATAAGTGAAATAAAAAAACACTATTCTAAAGAAAGTAAAAAAACAACAATAGCATCAAATATAATTGATAACTTTAACAAAGCTTAGGAACGTGCAAAAAATCATAATAAACATATTCATTATCTTATTTCCTATTGTAAGTTATGGTCAACTGACTGTTGTAAACCCTGGATTAGAAGGAACAGCTGGAGATTGCTTTATTACACCAACACCATGGGGGAACTGTATGCCATATACTAATTTTATTACAGGGGCCGTTGAATTTACCACTCCAGACACCCAACCCGGATGTTATAATATTACACTGGCACCAAGTGAAGGAGATAGCTATATTGGATTTGGTCATATCCCGGATTATAATTTAGTAAATCCATATGTAGGGGCAACAGAATGGCAAGAAGGATTTAGCCAAGAACTAAGTAGTCCTATGGAAGCTAATGGCTGTCCATATGTTTTCACAATTGACTTAGCAAATGGATTAACTGCAGACCCTTGGAATGGCACTAATATTGCTACTACAATTGGTGAAGTAAAAGTATTTGGGGGTTTTGATTTTTGCTCTGAAGAAGAATTACTGTGGAGTTCAGGCCCCATTAATAATGAAACTTGGGAAACCTATATAGTCGAATTTACTCCAACTGCTAATTATTCACATATTTTATTTCAATGCGAAAAAACAGAAGAAAATGCCATTTGTGCATATATTTTAGCAGACAATATAACCCCCCTCATTAATTCAGCACCTAATTCAGATGCGGGCAACAATCAAGAATTATGTGAAGATTTTACCAATTTAAATGGTAACACATTAGAAAATGGACAAAGTGGAAGTTGGTCTATAATATCTGGAAATGCGATTTTTGAAGACTCTAATGCACCAAACACCTTTGTTTCTGATTTAAATATTGGAGAAAATATTTTTGAATGGATAGTATCAGCAGAATGTAGTGATGAAATAGGTAGTGACCAAGTAATTATTAATGTGACTCCTGAACCCATTGCAAATGCAGGAAGTGATCAAGAACTATGTGAAAACTTCGCCAATTTAAATGCTAATACACCTCAAATAGGAGAAACTGGTTTTTGGAATATCGTAACCGGAAATGGAGATATTCAAGATCCAAACAACCCAAATACAATAGTTTCAAATTTAAGCTTAGGTAATAATATATTTGAATGGATGATTAATTCTGAATTATGCGGAGACTTTAGTGATCAGGTTAATATTTCGTACATAAACTCAAATATAAGTGCAAACGCTGGTGAAAATCAAATATTATGTGAAAACTCAACTTATCTAAATGGGAACCTACCTGATGACAATGAATCTGGAACTTGGAGTATATTATCTGGAAATGCAACGTTTGAAAATGTAAACAACCCAAACACCTTTATTAGTGAATTATCACTGGGTAATAATATATTAGAATGGACAATTTCCGATCCATGTGAATCAATATCTAGTCAAATTATTATTACTGTTGATATTGTAGATGTAAACATAGATTCATATTCTGATTATAATGACTATAATATTTCTTGTGCTGATTCTAATGATGGATACATTAATATAAATACTACTGGCGGATATCCACCATATAATTATAACTGGATTGGCCCTAACAATTTCAGCAGTAACACAGAAGATATAACCAACTTATTACCGGGATTTTATGAATGTTTTTTAATCGATTCAGTAGGATGTGAAGAATCTATATCAATAAATCTAATAGCACCTAATCCAATAGAAATGGAATTAATTAGTTTAGAGGATAAAAATTGCAATAACGATGCCCATATCACTTTTAATTCTATTGGTGGTGCAGGATTAGTAAACTTTAGTGTAAACACAAGTTGGGGTGAAGTATATAATATAACTTCTAGTAACTCTATGTTGACACAAGAGTTTTACGTAGATGATAATAATTTTTCACAGTGGGAAGGTCTAATTAATATAATTGCTATTGATGCAAATGGTTGTGAAACAGACTTAACAGATCTAACTATTCAAACATGGAATGACCCAATAAGTGATTTTAATATGTCTGCCAATAATATTACTATATCTGAAATGATATCATTCACTGATAATTCATATTCAGATGCTCCAATTAGTAGTTGGAGTTGGGATTTTGGAGATGGAAACACCTCAGTTGAACCAAATCCAACTCATTTCTATCAAACCGAAAATCAATATACAATTTGTTTAAGCATAAAAGATGAAAATGGATGTGAAGATGAAAAGTGTAAAATTATTAATGTATATAATAATACCGAATCCTATATACCAAATATATTTACTGTTAATAATGATGATATTAATGATGAATTTCTGCCTATTGTATATGGGATTCAAGAAAACACATATGAACTATTAATATATGATAGATGGGGGAAATTAATGTTCTCAACGAAGAATCATAAAGAAGGTTGGGATGGAACCCATAATGGAGAAATAGCTACACAAGACGTGTATTCATATATAGTATCTTATTTAACAATATCGGGAGATAGAAAAAAACATATTGGGAAAGTCACTTTAGCCAAATAAAAAAACCCGCATAAGAGCTTGAAGAAATTCAAAAAAAAATGGTTAACCTAGTTGTAATAATTCGGTAATTCTGTAATCAAAAGACCAGACCCGCCCTAGCTATCACAAACAAAAAGTAAATAGTATTAGTGTTAATTTCACAAACGCTTTCCTATACGGGATAAAACAATTTAGCTATTATTTATTTTTTATACAAATAAAATTTATTTTTGAAAAAAGAAAATATCAGATGACTGACAATCAAAAAATAAATATATTAATAGATTTATTAGAAGAAATTAAATCTAATTTAGATACTGAGTGTTGCCAAACATTAATGGATGCAGACAGCATATCATTAAAAATTGAAAATACACTCAAAAAAATCAATCCTTAATCGAAACTATTATTTTGAGAAAAAATCATTAACAAAAGCTTCTTTTTTATCATTAGGCAAGCTCATTAACTCTTTCATCTTCATACTAGCCTTTGGTTTATTAAGCTTATAATATATTTCTTTTAAGGCATCAGCAATTTGAACATGTTCTGGATCAATTCTCAAACAACTTTCCAAATGTGGAAGAGCTTGATTATAAAATTCATTGATTTCTTTACTGTATTTATTAAATAATTTTTCTTGCTTATAGCTCAATGCATTCTTTTTTTCTACTAATGGTGCAGCTTGATCAAGATATAAACTAGCAAGATTATTATATGCATCAAAATAATCCGTATCTAAGTCAATGGATTTTAAAAATGATGTTTCTGCATTTTTAAGATCCCCTAATTGACTATAAGTATTCCCTAACACTAAATGTAAAACTGGATTCAAACTATCTGATTGAACTGCATTATCTAAACTCTCTAATAATAGTGTATTATCACCAATAGACAAATAATAATTAACCTCTTCAAATATAATTTCCTTTGATTGAGGAAGTTGTAAACGAGCATTTTCGATTGCATCTAGTTGTAATTTTAAATCACCCATTTCATTGTAAGCAGATATTAGTCTAATATGAAATCGTTGATCTTTAGGATCTATATTAACTAACTTGCTTGACCACATAGCTGACTCTTTATAATCATTAGATTGAAATGCCATTAAAGAAGCATTATACATATTAAAAGTATCCGTTTTTTGAATTGCTTCTGAAGAATTAATACTAATAGCCTCAATAAATTTATAAAGTGCTAAATTATACTCCTTGTTTTCATAATTCTTATAAGCACCTTCTTGATATAAATAAGCACAAATACTTAACTGATTTTTTGATTTTTTAGAAAAATTAGATTTAGTAATTGCATCAGCTAAAAACGCTGAAGTTGCCGTTTTTAAAAAATTAAATCGATCTATCTCACTCAAAGATTCAGAATCTGAAGATTGGAATTTTTTCAAATATATTAGACCTTTGTAATGGTGATATTTGGCCATTATTTTAGGTTTAAGATTAGAACCTGATTCAATTTTATTTGTTGCTATATCGATCCACTTTTTAGCTGATTCTAAATCTTTCTGATTATCAAGAGCAATAATAGCACTTGTTATATCAGATTTTTGAGAAAAAGCACTCGTACACAACAATAAGAATACAACATAAATTACTTGTTTCATTTTTTTAAATTTTTAATATTATACTACTCTATAGAATCATCTTTTAATTGATCATTTGATGAGTCAACTGATTCGTTATCTACTTCAGAAGGAAGATCGGACACACTTGAATCTAATGTGTCTGTTTCACTTACACTATTATTAGTATCTTCTAACAACGCTTCTTCTTCCTCTTGATCAATCTCTACTTTAGCAACGGATGAAATTTGATCGTCATCTTTTAAATTAATCAACCTAACCCCTTGTGTTGCTCGTCCCATAACCCGCATAGCTTCGACCTTCATTCTAATCATAACACCACTTTTATTAATAATCATCAATCCATCATCATTTATTACATTTTTAATGGCAATTAATTTCCCTGTTTTAGAAGTAATGCTAATTGTTTTAACCCCCTTACCACCTCTATTTGTTAACCTATAGGCATCAATATCTGATCGTTTTCCATAACCATTCTCTGACACCACTAACACATGTGATTCAAAATTATTAACACAAATCATGCCCACAACATGATCTTTAGAATCCGATAATGTAATACCTCTAACACCTGAAGCAGTTCTTCCCATAGCACGTACTTTAGATTCATCAAATCTAATTGCTTTTCCAGAACTTGCTGCGATCATCACATGACTTTTTCCATCTGTTAGTTTTGCTTCCAACAAACTATCTCCTTCCCTAATACTAATAGCATTAATACCATTTTGTCTTGGTCTAGAATAAGCTTCAAGAGAAGTTTTCTTCACAATACCATTTTTAGTACACATAATAACAAAGTGATTATTTAAATACTCTTCACTCTTCAAATCTTTAATGTTTAAGTAAGCCATAACTTTATCATCCGAAGGTAGATTAATTAGATTTTGTATTGCTCGACCTTTTGATGTTTTAGAGCCCTCCGGTATTTGATAAACGCGTAACCAAAAACATTTACCAGCCTGTGTAAAAAACAACATGTAATTATGATTTGTTGCAACAAAAATATGTTCAATAAAATCATTATCCCTAGTAGTTACACCTCGATGTCCCACGCCACCTCGATGTTGGACACGATATTCTGAAAGAGGAGTTCGTTTTATATATCCCAAATGAGATATCGTTATAACTACTTTTTCATCTGGGATCATATCTTCTATGGTTAAATCTCCTCCAGCATAATCAATTGTTGTTCTTCTTTCATCTGCATATTTTTCCTGTATTTCGAGGATTTCCTCTTTAATAAGAGCCATACGCTTAGATTTATCAGATAACAACTCATTTAAAGAAGCTATTAATTTCATTAATTCAGCATGCTCATTATTTAGTTTGTCTACCTCAAGAGCCGTTAACTTTTGCAATCTTAAATCTAAGATCGCTTTGCTTTGAATTTCAGATAATTCAAATGTTGACATTAAACCATTTTTTGCTTCTTCAGGGTTTTTGGAACTTCTAATTAAAGCAATAACTGCATCTAGATTTTTTAATGCAATCAACAAACCTTCCAAAACATGGGCACGCTTTTCTGCTTGCTTCAACTGATATTTAGCTCTTCTAACAACAACCTCATGCCGATGTTCAATAAAATACTCTACTAATTGTTTTACATTTAATAACATTGGACGCCCCTTAACTAAAGCTATATTATTAACACTAAATGAAGTTTGTAACTGCGTATACTTATAAAGCTGATTTAACACAATATTAGGTATCGCATCTCGTTTCAACACATAAACAATACGCATACCATTTCTGTCTGACTCATCTCTTATATCTGATAACCCTTCTATTTTTTTTGAATTAACCAAATCTGCAGTTTTAGCAATCATATCTGCTTTATTCACTTGATATGGCAATTCTGTTACAATAATATGATCTCTGCCATTTTTTTCTTCAAATACTACTTTTGCTCGCATAACAACTCTTCCACGACCTGTTTCTAATGCCTCTTTCACACCGGCATATCCATAAATTAATCCACCGGTAGGAAAATCAGGCGCTTTAATGTGTTGAATTAATTCTGAAATTGGAAGATTCGGATTATCTATCACTGCACAAATACCACTTATCACTTCACTTAAGTTATGAGGAGGCATATTTGTAGCCATACCCACAGCAATACCAGATGCACCATTCACAAGTAAATTAGGAATTCTAGTGGGTAAAACAGTGGGCTCATTTAAAGTGTCATCGAAATTTAATTGAAAATCTACTGTTTCTTTATCTATATCTGATAACATTTCTTCACTCACTTTTCTAAGTCTGGCTTCGGTATACCTCATCGCTGCAGGGCTATCACCGTCAATGGAACCAAAATTACCTTGACCATCAACTAATTGATATCTCAAAGACCATTCTTGCGCCATTCTCACCATAGAATCATATACAGATGTATCTCCATGTGGATGATATTTACCAAGCACCTCTCCTACAATTCTAGCAGATTTTTTATAAGCTCGATTGGACAAAACCCCCAATTCATACATGCCAAATAAAACTCGTCTATGAACAGGTTTAAATCCATCTCGGACATCGGGCAATGCTCGAGATACAATAACACTCATTGAATAATCAATGTAAGAAGACTTCATTTCATCTTCAATATTTATTTGTATAATTTTTTCTCTTTCAGACATAATAAAAAAACATATTTTTTTGTTATATACAAGATAATGTTATTCTATAAATTTACACCTATAAATAATAGATTTTTTATAAAAAATAATTGTAAAAAATGTGAATAAATGAAAATAATATATATTTACTATTTAGATTATAATTATTTATAATAAAATATTATGGAAGAAAATTTTTCTACTAACATAAAAGATGTCATAGGATTTAGTCGAGAGGAAGCATTAAGGCTTTCAAATAACTCAATAGGAACAGAACATTTCATTTTGGGAATTATCAGACTAGGAAATGCTGGTGCTATAGATATTTTAAATGATCTAGGTGTTAAAATTCAAGATTTACGTAAAGATGTAGAAATGTTTGCTACAAATAAAGGAAACAACAATACTACCACAACGAAAAACCAAATTCCACTTAAAAAAGAAGCAGAAAAAGCTTTAAGAACAACATTTTTAGAAGCAAGAGTTTTTAATTCATCTATGGTAGGCACAACCCATTTATTGCTATGTATATTAAGAAATGATGAAGACGTGACAACAAAATTTTTAAACAGCTACAATATCACATATGACAGAGTTAAAGAAGCTTTTATCAATCAACTGGAAACACAAGATAAATCAAAAGATGAAAGTATACGATCTACAATTCTGCCAGATGATGATGACACTACTCAACCTAGAAAAAGCGAAGAATCTAGTAATAAAAGAAAAAATAAAACTAAATCTAACACTCCCGTGTTAGATAATTTTGGACGCGATTTAACACAATATGCTGAAGATGGTAAATTGGACCCCGTAATAGGAAGGGCAAAAGAAATAGAAAGAGTTTCTCAAATTTTATCTAGAAGAAAAAAAAATAATCCGCTCCTAATTGGTGAGCCAGGTGTAGGAAAATCGGCCATTGCTGAAGGATTAGCAAGTAGAATTATTCAAAAAAAAGTGTCACGTGTTTTATTTAATAAAAGAGTGATAGCCCTAGATGTTGCCTCACTAGTTGCTGGAACAAAATACAGAGGTCAATTTGAAGAGAGAATGAAGGCTGTGATGAATGAGCTAGAGAAAAACACTGACATTATACTCTTTATAGATGAAATACACACTATAGTCGGAGCTGGCGGGGCAACTGGTTCATTGGATGCCTCAAATATGTTTAAACCTGCACTAGCAAGAGGTGATTTACAATGTATTGGAGCAACAACTCTTGATGAATATAGACAGAACATTGAAAAAGATGGTGCACTAGAAAGAAGATTTCAAAAGGTTATTATCGAACCAACATCGCCTGAAGAAACAATACAGATACTAAACAATATAAAAGAAAGATATGAGGATCATCATAATGTTCTTTACTCAGATGCAGCTATAGAAGCATGTGTTACATTAACAAATAGATATATTAGTGATAGATATTTACCAGACAAGGCTATTGATGCTTTAGATGAAGCTGGATCTAGAGTGCATATTACAAATATCAATGTACCTAAAGGAATCCTTGAGCTAGAAGATAAATTACAACATATTCAAAAAGAAAAAAAACAAGTTGTAAAAAAACAAAAATATGAAGAAGCAGCAAAATTAAGAGACACAGAAAAAGAAACTGAAATGATTTTGCTAGAAGAACAAATGAAATGGGAAGAAAACATAAAACAGAATAAACAATTAGTAACAGAAGAAAATGTCGCAGAAGTAGTTTCAATGATTAGTGGAATTCCAGTACAAAGAATTGCACAAACAGAAAGTGTAAGACTATCCACTATGTCTGCTGAATTAAAAACCAAAATCATAGGGCAAGATCAAGCTGTAGATAAAATAGTAAAGGCAATACAAAGAAATAGAGCAGGATTAAAAGACCCTAATAAACCAATCGGATCTTTTATATTTTTAGGACCAACCGGCGTAGGAAAAACACAATTAGCTAAAGAATTAGCCAATTATTTATTTGACTCAGAACAGAATTTAATAAGAGTCGACATGAGTGAATACATGGAAAAATTTGCAATTTCTAGATTAGTAGGTGCACCACCTGGATATGTAGGCTATGAAGAGGGTGGACAATTAACAGAAAAGGTGCGAAGAAAACCTTATTCAATTATATTACTAGATGAAATTGAAAAAGCTCATCCTGATGTTTTTAATTTATTACTACAAGTAATGGATGATGGAATTATGACTGATGGATTAGGAAGAAAAATTGATTTCAAAAACACAATTATTATCATGACCTCCAATATTGGGACTAGAAAGTTAAAAACTTTAAGCAAAGGCGTAGGTTTTAACACAACAGCTCGAAAAGAAAATCTTGGAAACCACACAAAAAGTGTTATTGATGCGTCTTTAAAAAGAGCTTTTGCTCCTGAATTCTTAAACAGATTGGACGATGTTATTCTATTTAATCACTTGAATGAAGAAGATGTATATAACATCATTGAAATAGAACTTAAAAATGTGATAAACAGAATAAAAGAGTTGAAATATAATATAAATGCAAATAAAAAAGTTAAACAATATATCTTAAAAAAAGGTTTTGATGAAAAATTTGGTGCAAGACCTTTAAAACGAGTCATTCAAAAACATATTGAAGATTTAATTGCTGAAGAAATTATAAATAATAAATTAAATGAAGGGGATGAAATTAACTTAGATGTAAAAAATGATGAAATCATTATCAAACCATCAAAAAAATAACTATTTTATTTTTTAAATAAATTAACTACTTCTTGTGAAATTCCAGTACTTGAAAAACCACCATCGTGAAATAAATTCTGCATGGTCACCATTTTAGTATAATCAGAAAATAAAGAAATACAATACTTCGCGCAATCTTCAGCAGTAGCATTACCCATTGGTGATATTTGATCAGCATAATCAAAAAAGGCATCAAAACCCTGAACCCCTGAACCCGCGGTGGTCATTGTTGGAGACTGAGAAATGGTGTTAACTCTAACATTTTTAGCTTTACCATAATGATAACCAAAACTTCTAGCAATAGATTCCAAATAAGACTTATTCTCTGCCATATCATTATAATCTGGGAATGTTCTTTGAGCTGCAATATATGATAAGCCTAATACTGAACCAAAATGATTAATTGCATCCAATTTAAAAGCAACTTGCAACATTTTATGAAAAGAAACTGCTGAAACATCTAGTCCTTTCATTAAAAAATCATAATTTAAATCAGTATAAGTGCGCTTTTTTCTCACATTTAATGACATACCTATTGAATGCAGTACGAAATCTATTTTTCCATCAAATTCATCTATTGAATTTTTAAATAAATTTTCCAAATCTGAAACTGAAGTAGCATCTGCTGGAATTATTTTTGCATTACACTGAGAACCTAAATCTTGAATAGAACCCATACGTAAAGCAATTGGAGCGTTTGTTAAAATAATTTCAGCACCATTTGCAACAGCTTCTAAGGCTACTTTCCATGCAATAGATTTATCATCTAATGCTCCAAAAATAATCCCCTTTTTACCCTTTAATAAATTATGTGACATATTTTTATATTTTAATTAAATATCTAGCATTTTTTTTGCATTCGCAACCGCCTCCTCATTTACTTCATCACCACTAAGCATTCTAGCAATTTCCTGAACCCTTTTAACATCTGTTAATTTTGAAACTTTAGTCAATGTCTTTTCATTGAATTCTTCTTTTAAAATTTTATAATGCATTGTACCTAAAGAAGCAATTTGTGGTAAATGAGTGATACAAATTACTTGACCATTGATTGACATTTCTTGTAAAATACGTCCCATTTTTCTACCGATATGACCTGATACTCCAGAATCAATTTCATCAAAAATAATTGTAGAAAATCTAGCTACTTTAAATAAATGTTTTTTTATGCAAAGCATCAATCGAGCAATTTCACCGCCAGAAGCAATATCTAAAATCGGCTTTAAATCATATCCCTTGTTTGATGAAAATAACAGATTCACTTTATCCAATCCTGATGGTGAAAAATCACTTAAAATAGAAAAATCAAATGAAATACTCGCATTATTTATTCCTAGACTCAACAAATCTCCTTTAATTAAATCTGACAAAAGCAGTGCGCTTTTTTTCCTAAAAGATGTTAATTGTCTACTAATTTTTAAAATTTTAGACTCTAATATTTCTATATCAATTTTAATTTTTTCGATTTTTTTATACATTTTTTGTGAATCCTGCAACTTCTTTCTAACAAGCTCAACTTTATTTAACAA
>NZWM01000008.1 GCA_002698365.1 Flavobacteriales bacterium
GGATAATATTTGCACAACTTGCAAATAAAACAAAAAACAAAAACATATGATTTTTCATATATGACGGTTTATTTGGTGAATATCAGGTCCATTTCATTGTTAAGTAGATTAACATTTTTTATCTGCACAAGTACTTGATCACCTAAATTATATTTTTTTCCGCTCCTTCTTCCAATAAAAGCACGAGTATTTTCATTATAATAATATTTGTCATCTTGCAAATCAGAAATTGACACCAGTCCCTCTGCTTTTGATTCGTTAATTTCTACATAGATCCCCCACTTCACAACTCCAGAAATGATTCCACTAAAAACCTGACCAATAGATTTTTCGAGTAATTTTAATTTTATGAATTTATTAATTTTTCTTTCTAAATCGATATAAGTCCTCTCCATGTTAGAAAAATATATACATTTTGTTTCTAAATCAAAAAAACGCACTGTTTGTTTATTTAGATGTTCGTTTAATAGTCGGTGTATCATTAAGTCGGCATATCTACGAATTGGCGATGTAAAATGAGTATATTTTTCAAAACCAAGACCATAGTGACCTATATTTTTTGTGCTGTATTTGGCTTTTGCCATTGCTCTTAACACAAGGTTTTCTAAGATGTGTTTATTTAATCCTTTAATAGGTTTATTCAGGATATTATTTATGAAGTGAGCTGAGTTCTTATATGAAAAAACAGCTTTTATTTTATTTTTATCAAAATATTCTAAATAAGAGATTAATTCTTTTATTTTTTGTTGATCAGGAGTATCGTGAATCCGATAGATAGATTGATTGATTGAACTTAGTTTTTGGGCCACAATTTTATTCGCCAACAACATATATTCTTCTACTAGCTTATGAGTATCTAGGTGCTTCGTTTCAATTATTTTGACAGGCTCGTTTTCATCGTTTAGTTCAAAAGCAATGTCTCTTCTTTCAAAATCGATTGATCCATTTGTAATTCGATGAGCTCTTAATTTTTTCGCAATTGTATTAAGAAGATTCAGTTCTTGATAAAACAATCCCTTTTTAGTATTGATGATCTCTTCAGCTTGTTCATAAGAAAAACGTTTATTAGAGTTAATAACCCCTTTGCCAATCCAAGTAGATTTTATTTCATATAGTTTATTCATTTCTATTGCTATAGAAAAACTAAGTTTATCTTCTTGTGGTCGAAGTGAACAGAGTACATTTGATAGTTTCTCTGGAAGCATTGGAATCACTTTTCCAGGGAAGTATATAGAAAAAGATCGTAGAAAAGCTTCTTTATCGATTTCAGATTTTGATTTCACGTAATGACTTACATCTGCTATATGAACACCAATTTCAATATTTTTGTTGGGAAGATATTTTATTGAAATTGCGTCATCAAAATCTTTTGCATCAATAGGGTCAATTGTGAAAGTAATATCTTTCCTGAAGTCTCTTCTTTTTTCAATTTCTTTTTGATTAATTAGTGTTGACAATTTTTCAACTTCTTTTATGATTTTTTCGGAAAAACTATTTCTAATATTAGAAATTTCAATATTAGATTCAATAATAGTTTTTAAATCCATATTTTTTTGTAAAACTTTTGTGACCACGCCAAAAGGACACCCAGCGCTTAATGGCCAGTCTGTAAATTCAACAACTACTTGATCGTCATCTTGTGCTTTATTTAATTTATCTTTAGGAATAAAGAAATCCGAACCAACTTTTTGATTATTTGGAATGAAAAATGCATTTTCACCCTCTCCCCTCAACTTGATTTTTCCAACAAACTTAGTGTTTGTTCTTTTTAGTACATTTTTTACACGACCCTCAAGGATATTTTTTCTAGTTTTTATCAGCTCTATAGATACTCGATCTTTATGTAGAGAATTTAATCGATTTTTTCTATGAATAAATACTTCACCACAATCAGATTCAGGTTGGACATATCCATGTCCTGACTTATTTATATCAATAACACCCACAATTATCTCCTTCGGCTGATTATACTGGAATTTATATTTTTTAGAACAAATGATTAATCCCTCATCTATCAGCTTATTAATAGCTTTTAGAATTGGCTTTCTATATTGGCTCCCCTTGAGCCCCATTTCCCAGGATATTTGTTTAATATTTAATGGTTCATTTCGAGTTTTCAAAGCATCTATCACCTGTTCTTTTAAGACTTTTAATTGAAATGATTTTTTTTTTGGCATAAATAAGCATATATCAAACAATATACTTCAATTTATTAAATTTGTGAGGTATAAAAATCGAATTGATGTTTTTAGCTGACGTAGCTCAGGGGTAGAGCACTTCCTTGGTAAGGAAGAGGTCGGGAGTTCAAATCTCCTCGTTAGCTCAGTATTTGATAAAATATAATCACAACAAATTCAGTATTTTTGTTATTATGCGATATATATATATATGTTTATTGTGTTTTGTGTCTTGTGATTCTGATGTTATTTCGGGCTGTACGGATGGTTCTGCGTGTAATTATAACGACGAAGCAAGTCAAGATGATGGTTCATGTCAATATCCTTTAGAATATTATAATTGTTTGGGAGCCTGTCTTAATGATTTAGATGAAGATGGGGTTTGTGATGAGTTAGAAGACAGCGGAATAAGAGTCACCGTATTTTTGTATGAAAACTGCCCGATTGCTCAATATATGTGTGGTCCACTCAGAGATGCATATAGCTATTTTTGTGACACCTTAAATGCAGAAATTTTATTTAGAGGCTTTTCTCCAAATTCTTTTTCTACTCAGGAAAGCCTAATAGACTTTGTGATAAAATATGATATTCCATTTGATGTGATGTGGGACTATAATCAAACAAATAATGTGCCAGGACCGCACACTCAGTTCTATTTGCCAATTGTTACACCAGAAGTATTTATTGAATTTAACGGAAACCTAGTATATAGAGGAATGATTGATAATAGTTATGAAGCACTTGGGCAATGGTCACCTCCAACTGAAAATTTTTTACATGATATTCTAATGCAACTTATTAGTGGCGAAGAATTCGTATATTCGGAAACAGAAGCAATAGGTTGCTTTATTAACTATTAACTATTAATTACATAAATAATGAGGACATTGGGATTGTTGTTTTTTATTTTTTACATAGGAATTTCTCAAAATGATGCTATAACTTTTGCGGAGCATATTTCACCGATTATATATAATAATTGTACAGAATGTCATCGGCCAGGGGAAAATGGTCCTATGTCATTTACTTCATATTCGGAAGTTTCCGCAGTAGCAGAAATGATTAAAGAAGTTACACAAACAGGCTATATGCCACCATGGCCACCGGATCAAAACTACACGTCTCACTCTTTATTAGATGAGAGGTTTTTAACAGAAGAAGAAAAAGAATTAATTGCTCAGTGGGTAGATCAGGGTTATCCACAGGGAGATCTTTCTTTAGAGCCAGAAATGCCCTCATTTCCAGAGGGCTCTGTTATAGGTGAGCCAGATTATATTTTTGAAATGTCAGAAGAATATTTTATTGAAGGAAATAATCAGGATGACTATAGAGTCTTTGTTTTTTCTACGGGTTTCACCGAAGACATGTATATTAAAGCAATTGAATTTAGGCCAGACAACAGAGAGGCAGTTCATCATGCACTCATTATGGCTGATGTTACGGGCATTGGAGCACAGCAAGATGCAGAATCACCAGACGTTCTAGGATATGAAGCATTTGGCGGCTTTAATCTTGAGGGCGTAAGCCCTAATGATTATGTTTTTTTAGGAGGATATGCTCCGGGAATGAATCCAGTTGTTTGGAATGGAGAATTAGGCATGAAAATTCCGGCTGGAGCAGATTTGCTGTGTCAAATCCACTATGCACCCTCATCAATTGATGAATGGGATAAATCTTCTATAAATCTTTTTACAAAACCCGCTTCTGAAGTTGAAAGAGAGGTCCAGATGAAAATGTGGTTGAGGTTAGATATTGATATTCCAGCTAATACAGAAACAGAAGTAGAAGCTTGTTTAAATTTTTCTAATTCTTTTTTAGACATGTTTGGCCCAGGCCCGATACAGCAATTTGGACAAACAGTTGGCTTTGGAGAGCAGCTTTGCGAATTGCCAGAAGCATGGAGTTTATTGGGAGTATTACCACACTCTCACTTAATGGGTAAGTCTTGGGAGGTTTTTGCGGAAACACCTTCCGGAGAGACACTTCCAATTATTAAGATACCTAATTGGGACTTTGATTGGCAAGGTTTCTATTATCCAGAATATATGCAATATATTCCAGAGGGTTCTGTTATAAAAGCAATTGCTAAATACGACAACACAAATGATTTTAATATGGGCTGGGGAGAGCTTACAACAGACGAAATGTTTTTTTGTCCTATATATTACGTCCCATATCAAGAGGGCGATGAAGATATATATTTGGGGGTTGAAGAGACCATCAGCTTAGCGGAATATACATCATCTAATTTAGCATTGTTTCCTAATCCATCATTTAACGAAGTAGAAATTATGCACAATATTAAAGATTATGAATCAATAAGCATTAGAATATATGATTTTAAGGGGCGATTATTCAGGGATATTTCAGACGAAAATTTTCAATCAGGTGCAAATAATATTAATTTAGATATTTCAGATTGGCCAAAGGGAACCTATATTGTTAAAGTACAAACGGAAGATCTGGTTTCATCAAAAAGCTTCATAAAACAATAAGATTATGAGAGTTTTGTTAAAATCAATATTAATATTTACATTTCAGATGGCATTTGGACAATCTGGATTTGTTAATAGTCCTATGGTGATTGGCAGTGGTGGTGAAACATGGACACAAAATGACTATAATTTGTCTTTTACTGTCGGTCAAATTGCTATTGAAACATATTCTCAAAATCAAATAATACTTACTCAGGGATTTCATCAAGAGTCTTATCAAATTACAAAGCTTAATAATTTAAATACTAATTTTAATATTAGTGTTTTTCCAAACCCAACATCAGATTATATAACCATAGATTACAACATCGAAAATGCAAGAGCTGATCTTTTTATTAAAGATATTAGGGGTGCAATAATTTATTATTCATTAGATTTTCTAACAAATAAAAGACAGACTTTAGACATTAGTAAGTTTTCTCCGGGAATATATGTTTTAGAAATCATATTAAATTCAAAAAATAAAATTGTGTATCAAATTCAAAAACTTAATTAAAATGAAACAATTATATAATATTTTAACATTTCTATTAGTTGCTATTTGTGGAGCTCAGGCCCCACATACATTTTCTTACCAAACGGTTATAAGGGACATGAACTGGCAACCAAGAGTAAATGAAACAATTAACATATCGGTTAGTATTTCAGAAGATAGTCCTGATAACTTTCCAGTTTATAGAGAAGAGCATTTGAGCGTAACAACTAATGCTATTGGATTAGTGAATTTGGCTATCGGTGGCGGCGTTCCCACTCCAACGTCTAGTTTTGACAATATAGACTGGGGCGAACATGCACATTTTTTAACTATTGGAATTTCGGAAATTACAGAACAACAGGAAAATGATTATTTAATTATGGGATCCACACAATTAAGAAGTGTTCCTTATGCGCTTTTTTCTGAGAGCAGTGAAAATCCAGGAAACCCAGGTCCACAAGGTGAACAGGGTGAGCAGGGGCCAATTGGGAACATGGGGCCCGCTGGACCACAAGGACCGCAGGGACCGCAGGGACCACAGGGAATTCAAGGTTCACAAGGAGTACAGGGACCACAAGGTGATCCCGGGCCAACTGGACCACAAGGACTCAGCATGTATCAACTATGGTTAGCAAGCGGGAATACTGGCACAATAGAGGATTTTATATTAGGATTGGACACTTATGATGTTTGGTTAAATGCGGGTAATTCAGGAACGCTAGAAGACTTTTTCACATTTTTACAACAAGGACCACAGGGTGAACAGGGTGAACAGGGACCACAGGGTGAACAGGGACCACAGGGTGAACAAGGACCAGCAGCTACATACCTTGATCTTAATAATCTGACCATTAATGATGGCAGTGGAAATTGTTTTTCTGTTCAATTAGGTTTTGGAGCATCTATGGTTCTTATGTTGGGCGACCAAATCGATTGTCCAGAAGAATAATACTATATTTTTAGTTCTAGTAGAATAGGGCAGTGGTCAGAATGATACACGTCCCTCAATATGTCAACATGTTTTATTGCAGGCTTTAATTCCTTAGACAACATATGATAGTCGATTCTCCAACCCTTGTTATTTTCTCGGGCCCGGGCTCGATAGCTCCACCAAGAATAATAATCCGGTTGAGGATTAATTTCTCTAAAGGTATCAACAAAACCTAGGTTTAAAAATTCACTTAACCATTGCCTTTCTTCAGGAAGAAATCCGGAGGTGTTTTTATTAGCTATTGGGTTATGAATATCAATGTCTTTATGACAAATATTAAAATCACCAGACATTAATATGTTTTTATTTTTTTTTTCATGTTGAGCAAAATTTAAAAAATAATCCAAAAATTTCATTTTAAAACCTTGTCTGATTTCTCCGCTGCTACCCGATGGAAAATAGCAGGATAAAATATTAATATTATCGAATTCTATTTTTAATATTCGCCCCTCCACATCAATTTCTTTATCACCACAACCATAAACCACATTATCAGGCTGTTTTTTGCAGAGAATAGCAACACCACTATATCCTTTTTTTGCAGCTGAATGCCAAAAACAATAATATCCAAGAGCTTCAAATTCAGTTTTGTCAAATTGATTGTCGAAGGCTTTTATTTCTTGTAGACAAATTACATCAGGGTTTTCTTTTTTTAACCACTCAATAAAACCCTTTCGAATTGCTGCACGAATACCGTTAATATTATATGAAATAATCTTCATTTTAATTTAAAATCATTTCAGGAACATGATCAGGAACAACAACTTTTCCTTCAGTGGCATTAATTATTTCTTTTATTGAAACACCTGGAGCACGTTCTTTTAAAAGAAATTGATTATTTGAAATTTCCATTACAGCCAAATTTGTAACTATTTTTTTTACACATTTTAACCCAGTAATTGGCAAAGTGCATTGACTTAATAATTTAGACTCACCTTTTTTGTTGGTGTGCATCATGGCAACAATAATATTTTGTGCCGACGCAACTAAATCCATTGCCCCCCCCATACCTTTAACCATTTTACCTGGAATTTTCCAATTTGCTATATCTCCAGATTGAGAAACTTCCATTGCTCCTAATACAGTTAAATCAATTCGGCCACCCCTAATCATTCCAAAACTTTCGGCAGAATTAAATAATGCCGAACCATCTAATGTTGTAATAGTTTCTTTGCCGGCATTAATTAAATCAGGATCCACATTCTCTTTAGAAGGAAACGGCCCCATCCCCAATAAGCCATTTTCAGACTGTAACACAACGGAAATTTGTTTAGGAATATAATTTGCTATTAGTGTTGGAATTCCAATACCAAGATTGACATAAAACCCATCTTTTAATTCGTTAGCAATTCTTTGTGCAATTTGAAATTTATTTAAAGACATAATAATTATTGTGTGGTTATTTTTTCGATTCTCTTTTCATATTTTTCTCCTTCAAAAATACGATTAACATAGATGCTTGGTGTATGTATTTGATTTGGATCAAGTTCTCCATTTGGTACTAAATGTTCTACTTCTGCTATTGTGATTTTACCCGCAGTAGCCATCATAGGGTTAAAGTTTCTTGCGGTACCTTTGTAAATTAAATTGCCCATCCTATCTCCTTTCCATGCTTTTATAAACGCAAAATCGGAATCGAAGGCTTTTTCTAATAAATACTTTTTACCATTAAAAACTCTTGTTTCTTTTCCTTCGGCAACCTCAGTGCCTACGCCACTAGGAGTATAAAAAGCAGGTATACCAGCTCCAGTAGCACGACATCTTTCAGCTAGTGTTCCTTGTGGAATTAATTCTACCTCCAATTCATTATTTAACAATTGTCTTTCAAATTCAGCATTTTCACCAACATAGGATGAAATCATTTTTTTTACTTGTTTGGTTTTTAGCAGGAGACCAATACCAAAATTATCCACGCCTGCATTATTTGAAATACAAGTCAATCCAGTATTTCCCTTTTTTACCAGTGCTGAAATTAAATTTTCAGGAATTCCACATAAGCCAAAACCTCCCAACATAATTGTTGCATTATCCATTACATCAAATATTGCTTTTTCAGCATTTTCATATACTTTATTCATAATTAAAATTCTTCTTCGGTTTCAAGTTCTTTTATTTCATTACAGTTTATTGGTACAGACACTCCGTTTTCTGGAAATTTAAATTCATCTTTGGAGACGGTAATATTGGGGTCCTCATATAGTTTTATCATATAATTTGCCCATATTGGCAGTGCCATTTCAGCACCCTGGCCTAAATGAATTTCTCGAAAACGAACAGATCTATTATCTGCCCCAGTCCAAACACCAGTTACTAAATCAGGAACAAAACCAATAAACCATCCGTCAGAGTGGTTTTGAGTAGTACCTGTTTTACCAGCTATTGGATTCCTTAAGTTATATTTCCAGCGCAAACGCTGTCCAGAACCACTTATTACAACACCCTGCAGTAATTTTGTCATAATATAATTTTTCTCTTCACTTAAAACCTCTTTCGGTGTACTAGTAAATTGTTCCAAAACCACCCCGTTTCGATCTTCTATTCTAGATACAAAAAGGGGTTCCAAATATATACCGGCATTAGCAAAGGTACTGTATGCACCCGTCATTTCAAACAATGAAATTTCGGCTGTCCCTAAACACAATGATGGAACTGCAGGCAAATAACTAGTAACACCCATTTTTCGAGCTAAATTAATAACTTTTCTGGGCCCTACTTGTTTCATTAAGTATGCAGATATTGTGTTTTTTGATTGAGCAAGACCCTCTGTAAGCGTTAATTCTCCACCATACTTTTTATTAGCATTCTGAGGGATATAGTCTGCATCTAGTCTCCATTTTTCTTTTTCAAATATTACTTGAACATTGGGGATTTGCAAGCAAGGAGAGTATTTAAATTGATCAATTGCGGTTGCGTACAAGAATGGTTTAAATGTAGAACCAACCTGTCTTTTGCCATCTTTTACGTGATCATATTTAAATTGTCGATGATTAATACCCCCAACCCATGCTTTTATATGTCCACTGTTTGGCTCAATAGAGATTAATCCGGAGTGTAAAAAGTAATTATAATATTTAATTGAGTCAAGAGGCGATATAATTGTATCAACTCTTCCTTGCCAGGAAAACACAGACATTGGTATTGGTGTGTTAAATATGGCTAAAATCTCTTTTTCGTCCAATTTTTTATTTTTCAATTTTCGATATCTTTCGGATCGCTTTATGGCAGGAATAAGAATTAATGTGTCAATTTGTCCTTGGCGCCAACTTGTATCATATGGAGCAGTCTCAAAACCCTCCCAATGTGAATAAAATTTTTTTTGTAAACTTTGAATATGTGTTTTGACGGATTCTTCAGCATATTTTTGCATTCTGGACTCAATAGTTGTGTAAATTTTCAAACCATCCCTATAGATATTATATTTTTCTCCTGTTTCTTTTTCTCGATTTTCTACCCAATCAGACATAAAACCTCTTAAATGCTCTCTAAAATAAGTGGCAGAGCCCTCATTGTGATCAACCTTATTATATTTCAGTATTATTGGAAGTGTTGATAAAGAATCTCTTTCTTCTTCTTTCAAGTATTTGTTTTTAACCATTTGATTTAAAACAATATTTCTGCGAACTGTAGTTTTTTCGGGTCTTTTTAGGGGGTTATACAATGATGGATTTTTCGCCATCCCAATTAAAGTGGCAGATTGTTCAACTGTTAATTGGTCCGGCGATGTGTTGAAATAGATTTTTGCTGCAGATTTTATCCCGACAGCTAGATTTAAAAAATCAAAGCGATTCAAGTACATGGCAATAATTTCTTGTTTGGAGTATTTTCTTTCAATTCTCACTGCGATTATCCATTCTTTAAACTTTTGTTGAATTCGTTCTATTTTGGAAGACGGTCGTTTAGAAAAAAACATTTTTGCTAATTGTTGAGTTATTGTGCTTCCTCCACCTAAGTTACTGTTTCCAGTTAAAACACCTTTTAACACTCTAAAAAGTGCAATAAAATCAATTCCAGAATGATTAAAAAACCGCTCATCTTCTGTTGCAATTAATGCGTTAATTAAATCAGAAGATAACTCATCATATTCGATATGTGTTCGGTTTTCATAAAAATACTTCCCCAATAATTTATTGTCTGCTGATAGAATTTCGGTTGCTAAATTTGTTTCAGGATTTTCAAGTTCTTTAAAATCGGGCAAAGGGCCCCATACTCCCTGTGATGCCAAAAGCACACAAAGCGTAATAGCAAAAAATGGCAAAACAACCATAGACGGGATACCATATTTCACAAAGATTTTTATCCAATAATATTTTTTCTTTTTGTCAGTCATTTAATGTGATTTTCATACCTATGGCATTGCTTCCAATTAATGGATTTATTCTCATTCCGTGTGTGAATATGAATTTATATTCTCCGGACTGATCCAATATTTTTAATTCTTCTAAAAAATAATTATCTCTTGTTTTACCAAGCCCCCTGCCCAGCCACTTACCATATTTATCGGTAATCGGGTATTGTAGTGTATCAATTTTTATCATCTTCTGATTGTTGTGAATTTCAACAAATAAATAAAGATTTCTGTATGGATAATCTAAATTGTTTCGAAAAAATAATTCAAGGTTATAATTTTTTTTGTGTTCAATGTCACATGTAAAAACAACAGAATCTTCAAAATGCCATCTGTTATCTATGAAAGAATGAGAAAAACTTTGGGAATTGTTACAACTAAAAATAATTATAACACAACAAAAGAAAAGAAGTAACATATAAATTCTCATAAATAAAATTTTAATTATTCTGTCGATAAAAATCTTCAATTAAAAAATTCGACTTACCTGATTTGTTGAGCAAAATCATTTTGTTTACCACATCTAAATCTACTTGAATCCAATCCCCACCACCTTTAACATAACTATACCATATGACTTTTTTAAAAATATCAATTTTTTGAACTATTGCAACTCCTTTTTTTGTTTCTATGGGAGTATTGTTTTTTGGAAAATCTTTTAATGCTTCCATATAATTGTCTAATTCATAGTTTAGACAACATTTTAATTTCCCACATTGACCAGTGATTTTTTGTGGATTCAATGAAAGTTTTTGGTACCGAGCAGCGGAAATATTAACACTTCGCATATCATGGAGCCATGATCCACAACATAACTCTCTCCCACAAGCACCAATACCACCAACTATGCCGGCTTCTTGTCGCGCTCCTACTTGTTTCATGAGAATTTTAATATTCAAATTACTGGCTAAAAGCTTAACTAATTCTCGAAAATCAATTCGGCTATCAGCTAGGTAGTAAAATATTGCACGCTTACCATCAGCCTGAAACTCCACATCTGTTATTTTCATTTTTAATTTTAAATCTTTCACGATTTTCCGCGTGTATAACATAGTTGATTTTTCTAGTGAAATAGCCTGATGCCATTTATCTAAATCTATTTGTGATGGAATTCGTAAAACAGGTTGAATATCGTCCTTTTTTATTTGCTTACGCTTTAGTTGTAAATGAATTAACTCCCCCTTTAGAGACACTAATCCAATATCATGCCCAATGGTACATTGAACAACAATTGGATCACCAATTTTAAAATTCAAGTTGTTCGGATTGTCATAATACTCCTTTCGTCCATTTTTAAAGGACAACTCTATAATGGAGCATCGCTTTGTGGTACTACTTGTTGTTACATTGCCCAACCAATCAAACACGGAAAACTTATTACACCTAGTGCAAGTGTCACTATTTTTACATCCACCTTTTGAAGGTTTAACAGAATTACAGCTAGCACATCCCATATTATTTATTTAATAGTTTTCCTAATGAAAAAGATAAATCTAAAAATAATATTTTGGAATTAGCATATCGAATTAGATAATCATGGGAATTGTCCAAAAGTCTACAGATTTGGCAGATATTTTTTTTTGTTAAATATTTTGCAAACTTCTTTATATTGAAATTAGGATGTTGAATTTTGGGATATAAATCGATTGATGTAGAATAGTTTAGTAAAAAAGCATGTCGAATTATTTGCAGGGAGATTTTAAGAAATTCTAGTTGTAAGTTTTTATCTGTTTTACTCATATTTTCACACCAAAGAATTAAATCGGGGATAGATTTTTTTGTTTTTGCAAGAAAACAAAGTCGCATCCAATCAATAAAGTTATTATGGGTTTCTTCTTCATTAATTTGCCCGCTAATTTTTCGTAAAATACCATTATAATTATTTTGGCTTTCCTTTATTATTTTTTCAATACTATCACCCTCTAGTTCAGGATGTTTTTGTTGAAAATAAGTTAGCATTTCGGCAGTTTCAATTTGTTTGAATGTTTTTGTTTGTAATCTTGACACAATTGTTGGAAGTAATGTGTCAGAGTTTTCAGTAATAAACACGAATAATGTATTTGGTGAAGGTTCTTCAAGATGTTTTAATAATTTATTGCTGGTAATTGTGTTCATTGTTTCAGGTAACCAAAGTATAAACACTTTATAAGCCCCCTCATAGGCTTTTAAATTTATTAGTTTGTTTATTATTTTAGCATCACGGACCTTAATTCCACCACTTGAATTAATTTTGTGATTTTGATACCAATCATCTTTATTTAGATAGGGATTTTGTTGTACCATTTTTTGGAACTCTAAAAAATTATCCTTGCTAGAAGATTTTGCGCCTTTGGTTGGAAAGAAAAAATGTAAATCAGGGTGTATTAATTTTAACATTTTGATGCAGTTGGGGCACCTTCCGCAGGAATCATCTTTTTTTCTGTTTGTACAGAATACAAACATAACAAATGCCAGCGCCATTGGCAATTGCCCAGCTTCTTTAGCGCCATTAAACAATTGAGCGTGAGGTATTTTATTTGAGTAAACCTCTTTAATAAGAATAGTTTTTATACTATTATTTCCTAAAACATCTTGAAAATACATTATGATTAAATTTACAAAATAGATTTAAACTAGATATAATTATTCTTGACTTGTATTCTTATTAAAATTATTTTTAATACATGACAATGATGTTAGACAAAAATCAAAGGGTTTTAATTCGTGTAGATTTTAATGTTCCAGTTAATAATGGTGTTATTAGTGATTCCAGCAGAATTAATTCGGCATTACCCACAATTAGACATTTTTTAAATTTAGGAATGTCAGTTGTTTTAATGTCTCATTTTGGAAGACCCAATGGGTTCGATGATAACTATTCTTTAAAATTTTTAGTACAGCCTCTTTCCAAATTATTAAATCAAAAAGTGTTATTTTCTGCTGATATTCGAGATCTAGATGTATTAAACACAATTAAACCGGGCGAGATTTTATTGTTAGAAAATTTAAGGTTTTACCCTGAAGAAACACAAAATGATTTGGTTTTTGCAGAGTTGTTATCAAAATATGGAGATATATATGTTAATGATGCGTTTGGCACATCACATAGAAAACATGCATCTATACAAAAAATCCAAGAATTTTTTTCTAATAAAAGTTATATGGGATTCTTGTTAGAAAAAGAACTTTCTGAATTAAAAAAAATCCAACAAAGCTCTTTAACACCGCAGACAGTAATTGTTGGTGGCTCAAAAATAGGTTCAAAAATACACATACTAAAGACCTTTTTAAATAAAGCAGATAATATTCTTATTGGTGGAGGAATGGCTTTTCCGTTTATAAAATTTATGGGTGGAAAAATAGGCGGATCATTATGTAAACACAATGAAGTTGAGGTTGTTAAAAAGTTTTTATTTCAAGCTAAAAAAAGTACAACAAAAATAATATTACCAATTGATTGTGTTGTTACTGACAGTATTTCCTCAAAAACAAATATTAAATATTGTGATATTATGTCTATTCCGGATGGCTACATGGGCGTTGACATTGGTGATTTTTCGGTAAAATTATTTCGCAAATATATTGCCAATTCAAAGTTGATTTTGTGGAATGGTCCAATGGGGATATTTGAAGCCGAAGAATTTTCAGCTGGAACTAAAGAAATTACAAACGCTGTTTCCGAATTTACTGCTAACTCAGGGTATAGTTTGATTGGTGGTGGCGATACAGTATCTGCTATATCTGAATTTGGTGAAAAAAGTCAATTTAGTTACATTTCCACTGGCGGTGGCGCAATGTTAGATTTTTTTAGAAATCAAAATTTGCCAGGCATTATGGGCTTAAAAACAATAATTACATAAATTATGAAAAGAAACAAATCAATTGATATGAAAAAAAAATGGCAACAACTTGTTGATTTTGTCAGTAAGAAGTTTGGTGCTGGTGAGCAATTAGATTTGCAAGCAATTCTTTTTTTAATAGGTGTAAATGAGCTTGGTCAAGGTTATAGGGAATTCACCAAGGATGAAAAAATGAATTTATTACATATAGCAATTTGCAAATTATTAAGTAGATATGGTTATTATGAGTTTGTGGGCAAGGATAAGGATGGTTGGCCCCATTGGGAAACAAATAGTGAATTACCAAAACTTAAAGCAGGAGAACAAACTATTTTAATGAAAGAGGCTGCTATTATTTATTTTACTGAATCAGGAATTAATTTTTAGTCTTCAAAACAATACTCACAATTTTTATTATCCCCCATCTCTTCGAGCATTAATGTAAATTCTTTATTTTTGTTTTCTTCTAAATAAACCGCTCCATCTTTACACAGATATTGTCCTTCCCCCGAAGCCCCCAAACAAACCTGCACTGTCACAAACGCTTTATTGTCAAAACTAAAAGAACTTTCTCCCGCGCTATTTGTAGTGCCCTCTAGCGCTATTATAGAGTCTTCAATGGGCTCTCCATTTTCAATGTCTTGTACCAATATTTTAACGTCTACATCAGACACTCCATTGATCTCTTGATCAACAACTTTAACAGTTAGCTCAAAAAAAGGTTCTGTATAGCACTGTGTTAAAAAACAAAGAGATATGATTAATAAAAATTTATTCATTTTGGGTAAAATCATTACGTCAATTATTTATTATAATGTACATTTGGATAATAGCAAATATATTATAAATGAAGGAGAAAATAAATAAATATATAAATGATATAAATAATATTGTTATTTCAAACCCAGTAGAAGCAAGCAGTTTTAAAAATAAGTATCTGACCAAGAAGGGGGTGTTAAATCAATTATTTTCAGAATTTAAGCAGCTTCCTGGAGCAGAAAAAAAAGAGACAGGTCAGTTATTAAATAAACTAAAAATACTTGCTTTTTCTAAGTTAGAAACCGTAGAAAATAATTCGAAGCCCAATAAAAACAAAGAAATAATTGATGTAACGCTGCCATCTAATTATGAAGAAATAGGTAGTGTACATCCTCTATCGAAAGTCCAAGAAAATATTGTAAACATCTTAAAAAAAGTTGGGTTTTCTATATCTAAAGAAAGAGAAATAGAAGATGATTGGCACAATTTTTCAGCTTTAAACATGCCCCAAAATCACCCAGCTAGAGACATGCAAGACACATTTTTTATTGATTTAAATCCAGATATATTATTAAGGACCCACACATCATCAGTCCAAATAAGACATATGGAGAAACACAAGCCTCCAATTCGTATTATTTCTCCAGGAAGAGTATATCGAAAAGAAGATATTTCAGCCCGTGCACATTGTATCTTTCATCAAATAGAGGGGCTGTATATTGATCAAAATGTGAGTTTTTCAGATTTAAAAGCCATTATTAATTATTTTTTAAAAAGTTTATTTGGAAAAGATGTGAAAACTCGATTTAGGCCATCATTCTTTCCTTTTACAGAGCCAAGTGCAGAAGTAGATATTTATTGGGGTTTAGAATCAGAATCAGATTATAGAATAACCAAAGGAACAGGTTGGTTAGAAATTATGGGGTGTGGTATGATTGATCCAAATGTTTTGAAAAATGTTAATATAGATGCCGATAAGTTTTCCGGATTTGCATTTGGTTTGGGAATTGAAAGAATAACAATGCTATTATATCAAATAGATGACCTTAGATTATTTTTTGAAAATGATATTCGATTTATCAAGCAATTTCAAAAAGCTTTTTAATTTATTTTTTCTAATTTCAACATATTAGTCATCCCTTTTTCTTTAATTGGCATACTTGCAATATTAATTACAAAATCTCCACTTTTTAAAATATTTTGGGATTTTAAGATGTTTTGTGTTTCCTCAATTGTATTATCAGTACTTTCAAATTTATTATAATAAAATCCGATCAATCCCCAGATTAAACTTAATCTATTGAGCAGTTTTCGATTGTGAGTAAACACACAAATATATGCATTTGGTCTATTGGAGGATATTTTTTGAGCATTGTAACCAGATGCAGTAAAAGTTAATATTGCTCTTGCTTCTACTTGATTAGCAATTTCAGAAGCTTGGTAGCAAATAGAATCAGAAATATATCGTCGGTCTGATTTAAATGGCAAGAATTTATTAAAGTGCCTCCTTTCGTCCGACGCTTCAACATCAATGATAATTTTAGATATTGTTCTTACTACTCGCACAGGATATTTCCCAATAGAAGTTTCTCCAGATAACATTAGTGCATCAGCACCATCAAATACGGCACTTGCAGCATCATTTGTCTCCGCTCTAGTTGGCACAAGATTTGTCATCATACTTTCCATGACTTGTGTAGCAATAATTACAGGTTTTGCTTTTCTTCTAGAAGCTCTAATAATTTTTTTTTGTAAAACAGGTACTTTTTGAGTTGGAATTTCAACACCTAAATCCCCTCTAGCAACCATTAGTGCATCAGCATTTAGAATAATGCTATTTAAATTTCTTATTGCATCAGGTTTTTCAATTTTTGCAATTACTTTACAGTCACCATTTTCTTGTTCGATAATTTTTTTCAATTCTATAATATCTTGCCCCCTTCGAACAAATGATAATGCAACCCACTCAATATGGTGTTTGATGCAAAAAATTAGATCTTGATAATCTTTTTCGGTAATGGTTGGGATGGATATTTTTGTGTTGGGTAAATTAACTCCTTTTTTTGAACTTAGAATCCCACCCTGCACTATCGTACACGAAACTTGTTGATTTATGATATTATTTATTCGAAGAACAATTTTACCATCATCCAATAATATTTTTTCTCCGACTTGAACATCTTGATCTATTCCCGTATAATTAATAAATAATTTATTTTTATTGGAATACTCTTGTCCGTGTTGAACAATAATTGAGTCACCCTTGACTAAAATAATATCTTCATGAACAAGGCCAATTCTTAATTTTGGTCCTTGTAAATCGCCCAAGATAGCAACATGTGAATTAAGCTCATTATTCAGCTCATGTATTATAGATATAATTTTTAGTGCATCTTCATGTCCACAATGAGAAAAATTAATCCTACAAACATTAAGGCCAGCCAATATCATTTTTCTAATTTTCTTTTTAGAAAGAGATCCAGGCCCAATAGTAGCAACAACTTTAGTTCTTTTTAATTTGTATTTTTTTTCAATCATCTTGTTAGAATACTAAATTATTAATGGATTTTATTTTTTTCAAATCAATATCTGTTGCCGATTCTATATATGAGGCCTGTTTTAGGAATTTTTTTATATTTTCTTTTTCAGAAAGCTTCCATAGTCCTTTAAGTTTTAAAAAATAATCAAACTCTTTTAATTCAGGCAGTAAAAAAGCCGTATTTGTGAATAAATTATTAGAAAACAGATTTCCTTCATCAGCAGATTCCGGGCGATAAATAGACTTATTTCCAATTAAAAAACTATTTCGTTTGAATGCACTATTTATATATTTAAAA
>NZWM01000009.1 GCA_002698365.1 Flavobacteriales bacterium
GAGAATAATCAATATTTTTTTCAGAAAAACTATTTAAATCAAGGACTATTTCATTCAAAAAAGCTGATTTATCTTTTGAATCATAATAAAAAAATTCATCTTGAGAAAAACTCACTGAAAAAATTAAAAATAATATATATATATTTATATTCTTACTCATTATATATCAATTTTCATCTACACTAAAATATTTTGAAGCTTCAATTAATTCATTTGTATACTTGTGATTATTATCGTTTAACTCAAGCTTAAATTTTCTTGGTGGATTGAATTCTTCAACAATTTCACCTTTCTTATTAATTAAATCACCATACATAACAACAACTCTATTGCATACATTACTAACAACACCAACATCATGTGAAATTAAGATTAAAGTTAATGGATCTGATGTATTCTTTCTTTTTTCCCACTCGTCAATTAAATAATTCAGTATATCTAACTTTATTGAAGCATCTAAGCTAGCTAAAGGCTCATCTGCTACAATTATTGAAGGATTCATGCACATAACTTTCGCTATACTAACTCTTCTTCTTTCACCTCCACTCAAGGAGCCATTAGATGCTAAAATTTTATTTTGTTTTAAAAAATCTTTATATTTTATATTAGAATTTAAAAATTGAGTTCTAATTACCTTATCATATATAATTTCCATTAACTGTTCCTTCTTAAATGAAGGATTCCCAATTTTTGCTGCTTCCATCAAAGTATTAATTACAGGCATTTTCAAATTTAATGCTGAGCGAGGATTTTGAAATATCATTTGTACATCCTTTCGTAAATATCTTAATTCAGCATAATTTGCATCTAAATAATTTTTATTATTGTTCATATGTTCAAATAACAACTCTCCATTTAAAGAAGAAACTCCAAAATTATTTCTCTCATCATTATTAATTAAACCTATTAAAACTTTACCTATGCTAGATTTACCACATCCACTTTCACCAACTATGCCTAAAAAATCTCCTTTATTAATAGTTAAATTAAAATCAGGGCCAATTTCAAATCCTGATCGTATATATTTTAAATGAAAATCTTTTAATTTAACTGCACTCATTTTTGCTCCTTTAAAAAAGACCAACATTTTACCCAAGATATAGTAGGATCTTCATTAATTAAAATTTTTCCATCTTCGATTTTGATTGCTGGTGGAGTTAATTTTGAACATAAATTATTTTTTGATTTATGCTCGCATACTGCATAATAGGAACAACCACCAAAACTTTTATCTCCTGAAACTTGATTACTAGATATAGTTTCACTAGAAAAATTTGACTTTGTAATATTTATTAATTTTTTTGTATATGGATGATGTTTGTTTTTAGATGTAAAATCTTTTGATAAACCATTTTCAATAATTTGACCTTTATACATAACATTCATTCTTGTAGTAGCTTTTCTAACCATATTAAGGTCATGAGATATAAAAATCATTGAAAATTTATCTGAAATTTTATTTTTTAAATCTTTAAATTTTTCTACAACAATCTTTTTTAGAGTTACGTCTAATCCAGTTGTTGGCTCATCAGCTATAAGTAATTTAGGTTTAGTTAAAGAAGATAGAACTATCATAGCCCTCTGACCTTGTCCACCACTTAGCTCTCTTGGCAATGCATTTTTGAAGCTCTGATCATTTAACTTAACATTTGAGAGAATTTCATCTATATCATTAACATCTTTAGATGGGTGTAAATTTTTCAAATTATTCATTTGTCTTAACATTGACCAATAAGGATTCATAAACGATAGAGGGTCTTGTAAAATTATTGATATAAATTTTCCTGGAATATTATTTTTTTTTGATGAAATCAAAATATCTTTAATATTATTTTTATTATCTACAGGAATAATTTTTTTGCATAAAATAAAACAATATGAAAATATTTTTTCATTTTTTGATAACTTGTAAGTTCTAGAAATTGCACTATCATTCATTATAACTTCTTTTGAATCACCATTATCATTATATAAATAAAAAATAGAATCCTTATTTATATCTAAATTATTAGGAAAAGTAACTTTACTATCTTTGACTTCAATATGATTTTCTGAAAAGTAAGTATTGGATAAATACTTATTAATTAATTTTCTATTATTAGTATTTAATATAGAAATCTTCTTATTATTTTTTATATCATTTATAACAACTTCACCTGATACAACTCCAGGATCAAAATCAATCATTCCAAAAATAGTTTTCATTGTCAAACTCTTACCACAGCCTGATTCTCCAACCAAGCCTAAATACTCTCCTTCAAATACAGACAAATTTACACTTCTAAGCAGTGAATATGTTCTTTTCTTATCGAGAAATAATTTCATAAAAAAATTTCTATTAGTATTATCAATTTTTGAATACACAATTGATAAATTTTTTATATCTAATATTTTTTTCATTTAGTATCCGTTATTATTAAAACTCTTTGACCAAACCATCTAATTGTCAGACATAAAAGAAAAATTAATATAAATGGTAGAATAGTCATGTATATTAACTGCAAATTATTCAATTGACCAGTTACATATAAAGGTAATAATTGTTTAGAATTTAAAATTAATTTTCCAAGTGAAAAATCATTTGCAGAAGCACCTAAATTATAAACTGTAAGAAATATTTCCATCATCATTGCAAAAAGAAAAAAATTAATTGTCTGTATAATAATTAGAGACTTAGCTTCATAATACAAAATATGCTTAAAGATTAACTGTGAATATGTTATACCAGAAGCTTTTGCTGCTAATATAAATTCTTCCTTTCTTAAAGACTTAATCTTATCACTTAATGGAACCGATAATTTGTGCGTACTAAAAAATGCAATCAATCCAATGATTATTTCTAATCTCAAACTAGCATTTTCTGCATCAATATAATAATTAACATAAAATACACCTATAATTAAAATAATCAAAAAAGGCAAACTTCCGGTTATTTCTGTTATCATATCAACTAAAAACTTAAATATATATTTTGGTTTTTTGATAATACTCATTTTTTTTCTAGGTGCATCATTAACCAATCCTAGTATTAAACCAAAAACAATACCAAAAAAAACAAACAATACACAGCCTTTGAATGAAATTGATATGTTATATAATAAAGACTGAGAAACATGTACTGCAAAATCCTGATCCCATTCGGTAGTTCCTAAAGGATGTTTTAAAGTTGAAAATGCTGGTGTATATGGACGACCAGAAATAAAATCTTCTGTAGCATCCCAAGGAGCAATTTGATTATAAAAACCAATTAACAACAATAATCCCAAAATAATAAAAAAAGCTAAATTAATAATATTTTTCATCTCTTATAATCCATTAAATATGTTATAATTATTTTTTTAAGTGTATTTAAAAAGCAAATAGTTATAATTACAAGCATGGAAATTGCTAAAAATAAATTTGGCTCTGATACAAAATCTGTATTTGATTCTGAATAAATAGTTTTTGTAACCAATATAAAATGTTTAAATAATAGATAGCCTAAGCCAGATTTTTGAAAAATTATTTCATAAATCATAACATTAGAAAAAAACAGCATCCAAGCTCCCATTACTTGATTAATACTATCAATCAAAAATGTTCTTTTCATATGTTTAATGGGATTATCTCCCCAAGCTCTAGCTGCAATTATAAAATCTTTTGAATTTAATTCTTTAATTGCATTAAACTGAGATGAAGAAATCTCAAAGAAAGCATTTGTCCCTAAACAAACCATTACTATTGCCATAATAATTGAAGAATCTTGATATAATGCAAGAATAAATAAACAAATTATAATAATATGTAGAGAAGACAGCCACTCTATAATATTCTTAATAATTAATGCAATATTATTTTTGTATACTATTGTTAGCAAGTTCAAAATCAATGCAATAAAAAAACAAACTATTATAGATAAAAAAGATAATAAAATAGTATTTAAATATTTTGAACCAATTGCTAACTTAGATGAATCATTACTAAAATTAAAAAAAGTAATTTCCATTGAATCAGCAGTAAACCCAAAATTACCTTGAAAAAAATTTATTACCCAAATAAAATAACTTATTATGGTATCTAACATATTGCCATTGTATGAAATAACAAAATACATAGACATTCCAGTAAAAAGAATCATTAAAAAAAAACTTAATATTTTCTGGTATATAATACTTTTCAATTTTTAGTTCTCATTACGTGGTGAAACCATCCAATCATTTATTGTTCCAAAAAATGTCATTGGAGTTATTTTAACATCTTTAATAATATCCCTATAATATGTCTTAGCCTTAACAGTCCAGAGAAATAAATAAGGAACATTATCATAGCAGTGCTTATGAATTTTTTCACCTGCATTTATTTTATCAATTGTTTTATATGTGTCATATTCTTCTAAAAGTTTATCTAATACAGGACTTGAATAACCTGTAATATTATTTAAACTATTTTTTGAGAATAAAGGTTTTAAATCGCTTCTCCAATCAAAAATATATTTTTTAAAGGCTAAATCCCATCCACTTTTTGAAGCAACTTTTTTATTGAAATTCTTTTGGTCTTGTCCATCAAGAATTAACTTTATTTTACAAGATTTAAAATATTTTACGATTTTTGTAAAAACTTGCCTTGTAGTTGAAGTTTCTCTAACAACAGACTTATCATAAATAAGTACTAATTGCAAATCTTCATAATTACTAGTATTTGAATTAAATACTTGAAGATAATCAGTATTAGTATCTTGGATTCTAAAACCACCATTTATTAATTTATTAATAATCTCCTTACTTCCAGATTTTCTATCATGCAAATTTTTAGCTAAAATACCAAAATCCGGGTGAAATGGTCCTGTAACATCTTTTGCATTCTGTTCCGTACCCATTTTATTATAATATTGTTTAATTAAGAACTCATCATCAATTATTTCATCAATAATAATTCTAAATTCTTTATTGTTTAAAAGTGGTACATTTGTATTAAATGCCATACCCATCCACGAATTCTCTGCATAAGGATATTTATTTATATCAGCTTGATTATCTAAATCATCTTGTAAAATTCTACTATCAATTGAAAAAGATAGTATGTCAATACAAGTATTTTTACCATTTTTTATACAATTTTCAGTATTTTTTTGCAAATTAGAAATAGCATTACCAATTTCATTTTCAGTTACCACTTCAACTTCCTTTATTCCCCTAGGAACGGGTTCATTATGATAAAAATCATTTTTAAATAATGTTATTGAAACTTTTTCACCCTCAACATTTATATCATTAATATAATATGGTCCAGCTCCTAAAGGTTTTTTTGTATACTCACCAAATTTTTCTAATGGAATATCTTGTATAATATGTTTTGGTAAAATATAAATATTTGGTAAATAAAAATTAATTGCATTCCTAAACTCTTCCCAATCTTTTACGTGAGCAGGTTTTTTAAAAATTATTTTTTTATCATCAACTATTTCAACATCTACATAATCAACAACTTTTAAATATTCCTTTCTAGAACTTGCCTTATATAATTCAAATGTAAATGCTATATCAGCTGTTGTGATAGGTGTGCCATCTTTCCAATTGATAACTTCCTTAAGCTCTAAATTAAAATCTTGTTCAATTGCACTTGGCATCTTTAAAAGCAAATCCTCATATTGCTGTAATTTTTCATTATTTGTTACTAATCTAGCATTTATTAATTCAGCAAATCTAACCCATCTATAAGAATCTTCTGAAAATATCGGATCTAAATGATTAATATCCATAGCCAACTCCGAATATCTAACTCCATAATAATCTTTTGAGAAAATCTGAATATTGACTATTAAAATCAATATCAATAACTTTACTTTTTTAATCATGATTACAAAACTCCTTAAAATATTTAAATTATTCTTTGAATCCATATATCAATCTGATTTAAAATTCTATCAAAAATGGGATCAATTATCCTGCTATCAGATGTTCTAGAAAAAATTCTTTTGATTCGACCATTCCAATTCGGTAGTTCTCCCCCATGCCATAGACCAAGCCTAAAAGATTTTAATAATGTCGAGCTATAATTATTATATTTTAAACAATTCTTCGTAGCACAATCCATTGAAGACCTTTTTTCAACGGCAACACATTTAGTCCAAAAATCATTAATTTTAGAATCGGCATTATCAACATAATCAATTGTTTCATTTTTATTTGATAAAAAACTATTTTTATAAATAAGTTCAGATTCCGTCAAATATAACTCATAGGGAAAATATCTATCATTAAGCTCATTACAATTAATATTTTTTATTTTACGATTATTCATTTTCTCTAATCCATATAACTCTCTTTTCATTTGATATAAAACTTTAATAGTCCTGTCATCAATCTTTCGGTAAATTTTTTTCGAATCATTTATATCTAAAAAATTATTCAATTCAGCCAAAACTAAAAAATCAACCACATCAAGCTGAAATCTATTTTTTTTATCATTTAATATTTTGAAAGCTCTGTCTATAAGATCATTTGATATTATATTTTTATTTTCAATATTTTCATTATACATATCTAATAAACCTAACTTAACAGATGCTATTAAATCAAATTTATCATTCATTTCATATGTTTCTAGAAAATTAGAAAAATTTTCTTTTGATTTTCTCAAATAATAATCTGCCTTCATATTATAAAAATAAGGGTTATATATAATAATTTCACCTTGAACTTCATCTTTTAATGATATAAATTCAGTAGGATACATAGCAAAATAATTTGAAGGTAATAATTTATATTTCCCATAATTTTGCCTTAATTGGACTTGATAGTCCCAATATTTATTTTTATTATAAATTAAATCAGAATCCGATTCAATTACTTTAGTAAGCATTGGAATTTTTGTTTTATGTTTATCTGATAACGGCTTAAAGTATAAATTATTATTTATTTCTGATAAAAGATCTCTTGCAGACAATAATTCTTTATACCTTGCAAAATAAATCAATCCCAAAGCATAATTTCTAGATAAATTTGAATCAAATTTAGTTTTTTTGTTTAAAAATACTCTTTCTAATTGATATAAATAATTTATTAGAATATCTTCAAATATTTCAGTTTTTGGATGAAAAAAAGTTGAATCAATGGCAGCTAAATTGAATTTTATATCAACTTCTGCAACAACCGGACCATCATCAAACGTACTCAAATATATTCTTAATGATAGACCAATAATAAAAACTGAAATAAATAATATGATAAAATTTTTAAACATTAATCACAATCATTTAATTTATATTTTTCTATATTACTTAAAATACCCGTTATTTTATATGAAGGTATATCTTTTGAATACTTATTTATCTGATTAAATAAATTATTATTTACAGAACATACAAATGACTTATCATCTTCATCAAAAAATGTATATGTGTATGCTATATTTGAAAAATCCATTAAGGTGGCAATTTGAGTTAATAAATTAATTTTCATATCAACTAAATCATTATCACAATTTTTTCCAATTATATTACAAGTGACGCTATATGAATTGAAACTTTCTTCAATATATCCATCATCTTTCCAAAAATCATTAATTTTCAACCAATCATCTAAATCAGCCTCAAGTTCATTTCGATCAAAATACGCAATATCAGGTGGTGTGATTTTAGATAATGACGCATTATACATTTTATAATAACTGGGGTTAGTGCCACATTCATTTACAGAATTTATTATAAGGTTGAAATAGTTTTTAGATTCTATATAATCACCAACTTCAAAATTTGATAATGCCAACCATTCTAAAACTTCACAATATTTAACATCTTTATCTACATCTTTATCTATTTCATTTTCAATAAATTGACTACATTTTTTTTCCCAAATATCAGAGCCATTTTCTCCAATATTTTTTTGTTCTAAGCAATCTAAATAATAATTGGAAAGTGATAAATCGATTCTATTATTCTGTTCATTAATTGAAATATTTTTCTGCTGAGAATATGAATTCAAATTACCAACAATATTATATGTTATCTTATAGTCACCATATGAATCTAGCTGAATTTTACTTCCATTATATTGTTTTGTAACATCATTTTCTAGAGAAACTATCTCAATATCTTCGATTTGCTCATTATCAATAATTTCTATGTCTGGATTATATATAAATATATTATGCTTTTTCTCAGCATTGTTTAAATCAATATAAATGCTTTTACTGTATTTTATTGATTGATCATTCAAAACAAAATCTCCATTTATCTGATAATTATTAGATTCAAACACATCTATTGTAAGTTGGTTATTAAATAACTCGAATGTTGAATTATTATTAGGGCTAGGGTTAATACTTATAACCCCATCTACTTTATCAGATATATCGCTCTGATTCATTTTATTGACTAATTTAATAAATAATTTTAAAGGTCTTGTTTCTAATGAAACCGAATGATTTTCATAATTTTTACTAAATGAATAAATCTTATTAATCTTTTTATGGTAGTTTTTATTACTTTCAAATTTAATTTCGATATCTTTATTTAAATATTCTGGATTTAATATTGCTAGTCCATCTTTATCAGTAAAAGCTATTTTATCATTGTAAATAAGCTTGACATTTTCCAAAACTTTACCAAACATATCTCTAATAATTATTTTCTGTTCAAGCTTATCAAGCTGTACTTCAACATCAGTTTTACTATTATTTATTGATATAGATTTTTCATAAACATCAAATCCCTTTTTTCTAATTATTAATTTATTTTTAGAATTATTTTTAACTTTAACTTTAATTCTACCATCAGAAGTAGTTCTACCCTTATCCTGATCATTTATGAAAACTTTAGCATCTTTAATAGAATAACTTTCTCTACTATCCAAAACCTCTAAATAGATATATGGAATCGGCGATAAAAATAAATCATATTTCAGTACAGTATCAGAATAGTTGAAATCTAAATTCTGATTAAAATAATCAATTTCACCATCTGAAAAAACTATTTCAAATTTTTGATTTATTTTTTTAGGTTGCAATTTAATTTTACCATAATCATCAACTTCATACTCTTTATCATTAACAAAAACAATTATATCATTAACAATATCCTTCTTCTCTTTATCTAATACCTGCAATACTACTTCAGGCAACCTCTTTATTTGTACTATCAATTCGTTATCCTTTCCAGGCTTTATTTTATGATTTTTTTCATAAGAATAATATCCAGAAGCAATGCATGAAAAATTTATACTAGGCTTAGAATAAGTAATTCTTTTTCTTAACTTTCCAGAACGATTTGTATCCCCAATTTCTTTTTTATTTAATTTAATTACCGCATCTTTAACTGGACGACCATCATCATCTGTAACTTGAATTTTAACGAATGTAACCTCATACATATCATTAGTGTATTGTTTCATAATACTATCTCTAGTCATATTAACTTCAATTGCAGAATTTTGATATATATTTTCTTCATCATAAATATTAATATTATAATCTCCAAAATCAGAAAATTGTACTATATAAGCTTGAATTTTATTATCGTAATAATACTTTATAATATTTTCATTTTCTAAAAATAGAGTATTAATAGATTTTTTCGTCGAATAATCTTGGAGTTTAATTTTGCAAGAAATTGTCTTTAATACTAATGAACTTTTATTTAATCCCGGCTCTAAATCAATAGTAAAACTTTCTTTAATATAACCATTTTTAGAGCACACTATATCTATTGGTTCTTGAACGTATTTAATCTCATAATTAAACATACCTTTATTATTAGTATTTCCTATTTTATTACCATTCATATAAATATCGACCTTGCCTACTTTATCATTGGTTAAATCTGAAATATTAAAATCTAAGAAAGTTCTTTGATTCACAAATAAATTTTCAGTTTCATTTATATTATTATTATCAATGATATAACTTAATTCTTTGTTTTCATAATTTTTGTTTGAATCAACAACTCTTAAATTATATTTTTTATTCATACTTGATAAATTAACTTTATACATACCTGGTGATTCAACTTCACTTATTACATCATTTTTATAATAGATTTTTAAACCATCAACTAATTTATTTGTTTTTGAATCCAAAACTTTCAAAATTGAATAAATAGGATTTACTTTTACAATTAAAATTTCTTGATTTGCGTCTAAAGTATAAATTTTAGAAGATTCAACATATTGAGGAATGTCTACATTTAATGAAATATACTTTCCAAAATCTTGTCCAAAAAATTTATATTCAATATTTCCACTATTATTAGTTTTTAAGAAAAATTTACTATCTTTGTTAACGACATTATTATCATCAATCATAACTTTAATATTTTTTAATGGCTTTAATGAATACGAATCAATGAATTGAATTTTCTTACTGATTTGCCTTGATACTCTAGCATCATATTTGAGAATTTCTTGAGGATTAATAAATACTTTAAACTTTTCTATGGGATTAGCTTCATTAGTATAAATTGTAAAATCTAATTCATCACCAAATTTTATATTTTTATTACGCAATTCTTCTTTTAGAATAGATATTCTATAAAAACCATTTTTATTTTCATAAGTAAAATCTATTATATCATTTAATAATTTTGCATCATTAACAAATTCTTTTGTATAAAAATCTTCAATATAAACATCTATATTTACATCTTTATTTGCAAAAACAGATAATAAAATTTTCTTATTAGGTGTTAAATCATTATAGGGAATATAATTTCCTTCATATGATTCTATATAAAAATAGGGGTGAAAAAAATTGAACTTTAAATCAGTTTCCTGATCAAGTATAAAATTTGCTTTACCATAAACATCTGTATTAATTTTTTTAATCAATTGATTTGAGCTATTATATACTTCTATTTCAATATTTTCAACTTTCTGTTTAGATTCTAAGGATAATGGAATCAGTTTTACGATAGGATTTGTTGAAATTTCAGTTTTATTTGTTAAAGTTTGCACAGTATCAGAATATTTGCAAGAATTATCATTAATTGTAGCAGTGATATCAAAATTAGCTGCCCTAGAATCAGTACATCCATATTTATCTTCTTTTTGTTTTAAATATTGGCATGAATTATCGTTATTCGTAGCTTTCGGATTATAATTTAATGCTCTTACGTCTGTACATCCAGATACTTCAGTATATATACAACTTCCATCATTATTTTTAGATTGAGGGTTATAATTTAATGCACTGGGGTCATTACATCCAGATTTTACAGCATATCTACAACTTCCATCATCTTTTAAAGCATTTATATTATAATTTGTAGCAAGGGGATCCATACATCCATAGGTTTTGCTAAAAATACATGATGCATCATCAATATTTGCTAATGGATTATAGTTTTGGGCTTTATAATCCATACATCCATATATAATTTTTGTATACTTGCAACTACCATCATCTTGATTAGCTAAGCTATTATAATTACTTGCCTCATAATCAGTGCAGCCATAAACATAATATTTACATGTACCATCATCTAAAGTTGCATTAATATTATAATTATAAGCATTCAAATCAGTGCAGCCATAAACAACTTCTTCGTATTTACATGAAAAATCATCTCTAGTTGCAGCTTTATTATAATTTATTGCTGATTTATCCATGCAACCGTATATACTCAAAGCATTAATCGCAGTTGAATACATTAAAGATGATAAACATATAACTACCAAAACTAATTTTTGTATACTTTTCATTTTATTTCCTTTAAAATTAAATTGAATGTTCAATGCTATTTTTCTCCTGGAAGATAGGTTGAATCAATTATTCCTTTAAATTCAGGTTTTTTATCTAGAACTTTATCATTCAATATATTGAGTGTATCCATATCAACTCTAATATTTGTCCAATTGTTCCCAAAATAACCCTCCATATCAATTCTAATTAAATAAACTTCATCTTCATCAAATTCAGCTGATTCCAACCAGAAAGTACCTGATTCATTAGTCTTTGCATATGATGTGTCAAGTAAACTCGGTATAATTCGAATCTCTGCACCAGGTAACCCAATCTCTTTACCATCTAAAGTATCTATTACAGTACCTTGTATACATGTATAATTCTCTTTACAAACTCTTTGATTTTCTAAAGTATTATCCGGAACTCTTACATCTGGTCTACAAGAGTATGCTAATATAAAAACAAAAAATAAATATACTATTCTAAAAGGTAATTTCATATATTCTCCAATTATTTCATTATAATTCTAAAACCCATACCTAAAGTTGCTTCTTCAGGAATTTGATTATGATCTGTTGATATTAAAAGATCGTCTGCTGTTGATAAATAATTACCACCTTTTCCAATACAAAAATTATTATTTTTAGTCCATTCCATTACATTTCCAGCTAAATCATAAACCCCATAGGCACTAGGCCAATTATGCAAACCAACTCCTACGAGACCTGTAGCATTTGATGGTAAATCACTATTTAAATAATTTGCATGATAGGCATCAATTTGATTCCCCCATGGATATAAAGTAATTTCATTCGTAAAAATATTATAACTTGCAACATGTTCCCATTCATCAGTTGTGGGCAGACTAAGATTAACTAAAATTCCATTTAACATTAATTCATTTTGTAAATCAAGAATATATTGCTCAGCACCAGAACAATTTATTTCACTAGGTATACTTCCTAAAGTCTGATTAATTGGTAAAATAGAAGATGTGATGCTAACTTCATATTTAGATATATAAAAATCATCTCCAGAATTAACATTAGAAATTGAATTATTGTTCTCTATCAATATAAATCCGTCTAAATAATCATTTAATGTCTCTAGATAATATAAATTATCTGAAAACTCCATACTATAATTACCTATAAATAAAACAAAATAATCATCATCTATTATTTCTATATCGAAAATGTTATTAGATTCAAAATTATTATTCATATAACTAGGATTATTTATAATATATGAAGGATTTGAAAAATCATTTTGAATATTATTTTTAAAAAACAGTATTTGATTATAATTTGATAAATCTACATTATCTGGTATATATATTCTTGATTTGCTAGATGAGTATGCCTTTGATGATATATTTGCATTATTGCGATTAAAGTTAATAGTTTTATCAATACTAGCAACATCTGATTGAACACCATTTGATTCGTAATAATATTTCAATTTATAATTTTGATTAGGGTATACTTCATTGCAATAATCTTTTTCTAAGTCAATAACAAAAGAAGATATGCTCACGACATTTGACTGACTGCAAAGTTCAAGATGAAACTTGTCTTGTATAGGGCTATCATCAAGTAAAGTATCAATAACCGTAATATTTACTTGTTCTTCATCAGAATTTTCAATAATTCTATAGACTAATGCACCTGCAATATTAGATGCCCCAAAAGAATTATGTGATATATTAATTAATTGACAATCATTATCATAACCTTCCCC